>NZ_JASHDW010000001.1:0-260227 GCF_047463435.1 Streptococcus mitis
TAGTGATAACTCTATCTTCAAGGTCTTGAACTTCTACTTTATCTGGAATAGATTTCGCTTCAGTTGTATAGTTTGAGCCAATATCTTTTTGACCTTGTTCAATCGTATCAGCCAGTTTTTCAGTAGTACCTTCTTTATAGTAATTAACTGTTACTGGAGCTTGTTTTGCTACCTCAGTCACTTTTTCAACTGCACGGTAGTAATAGTTTACCGTAGTGCCACCTTCTGCAATCTTACCGTTTGCATTGTCTGGTGTAGCTACTAACTCATAAGTAGTTACTGTTGTAACGGTCTTTTCTGGTAAGTCTTGAACCTCAGTTTTAGACGAAATTTCTTTAGATTGAGTTCTGTAGTCAGACTTAACTGGTAAGTCTACTTGGTTTTCACTTGGTGCTAAAGAAGTTGTTGTGTTCTCTAAATAGTAGTTAACGTTTAGAGGGGCTTTTTTCTCGCGGTAGTAGTGAGTTACTGTAGAATTTCCGTCAGCTACAACCTTATAAGCGCGAATTGGTGTAATTAATTCACGTTTATTGTAGGTTGTTTCGTTGTGACTTGAAGTTTCTGTTGCAGAAATAAACTCAATACCACTATCGGGTTGAGCTTTGTAATACCCACCTTCAGGAATTGCTTCGACATTATTATCTGACTCCCCTTGGAAAAACTTATATTCTGGTGAAGTTTCTACAGAAGTGATTGTTATAGAACCATCGTCATTAACTTTGACTGTACCTTTCTTAAGAAGTTCGGTAGCAACCTCTTTAGTTGTACCTGTATCTTCTAGGTTCTCTAAAATTTGTTCCCTTGTAACTTGGCCTTCAATATGGTTAATTGTTGTTTTAGTTAAAGAAATTGAACCCTCAACATCTACTGTATAAGACTTTTCAATAGTAGTAGTGCTTAAAGTAGAAGTACCCCTAAACTCTTGTTTTTCAATATTTTTGAAAGTTAGAGTCTCAATAATTTTACCTAAATTTCCATTTGGAGAAAGTAACTCTTGAAGGCCTGGAACATCTATTGGACTATCTGTAGGAATATAAAAAGCATAAGAATTAGCAAGTACTCCACTGTTTACCCAAACAACATCAGCACCAATGGCTTTAAGTTTAGCTGGAAGTTCTTCAAAATAAGCATCTACTCTAGCTTTTACTTCTGCCACTTTTTGCGCTTCTTTTGGAGTATTAGCTTGTTTTTTAGCAAATTCCAATAAATCAAACAAATAACGGTAGCTCTTATTGTTTTTAAGCGCTTCTGCTGCTGTTGGATTCTGTAGACTTGAATCTTCTTTGCGAGGACTTAATTGGAAGTAAGGGTTATCTTCATAGATAAAGTCCTCAGTGTCAAATCCAAATACTGTTGAAGTAGCAACCGTAGTTTCAGTCACATCATCGCCTGTTTTGAAACGACCGTCTGGTCCTAGTTTTGTAACAGAAACATTATGATCTTGAGAGCCTTGAATAGTAAAAGTAGGAGAATCAAACCTATCACCCTCTTCAACATTACGAGTATCAGGATTTAATTCAAAAGTTGGACTCTTAAATTTTTTAATAGTCTTAACAGTTGTAGAGTTACCCACTGCATAAGTATCTTTATCTAATACAAGAATAGAGTCACCTTCATGAAGAGTTACATTTGCTTTCGTGAAGTCTTTAGCGTTTGCAAGACCTGCCTTCCACTTAGAAACTGCATCTTCATCGCTCGATACCCCGTCAGTTTCTACGAACTTACCGTAGTGACCGTCAGAAGTTTCTTCGACAAGATAAACTTTACCTGTCGTTTTTGTATAATCAATTTCCCCTAGTTTGTTGTGCATTCCTTCTGGGGACACACTTGCTTCAATATCATTGAACTGAGTCTTACTATACTTAGCTTTATCTGCACCCTCAACTTCAGAACGTGTACGTTCATAAACTTTACCATTCAATTCAAGAGTATCTTGTTTACCTGTTTCCTCAGAAACGGTAATACCGCTTTTATCAGCAGTTGACTCACGGTAGTCTTTACCATCTGTATCTGCGGCAAGACCCTTTTTATCATAAGGAGTTGTAATTGTTCCTTGACCTGTTGCTACTGTTTCTGTTTTCAAAAGTGAATTATCTTCTTCTAACTTGTAATTTACAGTAGTCTCAGAAGTAACAGTTAACACATCTGAACCATCAGCGTCACCTTTATTTTCGTTAGCTTTAGTAGGTTCAGCAACACCTTTATTCAAGACTGCATCAAATTTAGCAACTTTACTAGTATCAGTATCATCTGTAAATGTATTTGTATTTGCAGAAGTTGTCTTATCGACACTATCTACCAATGCAACCTCACTTCCACCTGTACCATTTACAACATCTGCCGAAACTGATTGTGTTGTTGTAACTAAACCAACACCTAGTGCAAGAAGTGTTGCACCGATTAATTTTGAATCAGTTCTACCATTCTTATACTTACGGAAAGAAAAAATTTCACGCTTGTTGTCTCTAAACATTCTTTACCTCACAATATTAAAATTAAATATAATCCTTCTACTTCTTTCGGAAAGACAAAGGCTTTACTACTATATTTTAGCTAATAAATTCTGAGATACTTAACCTAAAATCAAGTATTGGTATAATTCTAACACAGCGTCTTTAGTATAGCAAGAATAAAACCTTGAAGATTTAAAGTATCCACCCTTTCGATAATCTAATAGTATAGATTTCAATTCTTTAGGTGTCTGAAATACTCTAGTATTTTCACATTTACTTGCATAAAATTTATGTGCTAAATCTACATCAGAAAGCAAACAAACTAAACCAAATGAAGATGCTTCAACAGCAGCATTTGCAAAACATTCGCTCATAGAACAAGAGATATAACCCTCATGATTCTCATAAGGAACATTTTCAACAAATCCTTTAAACTGAACATTTTCAGGTAAATCTTCTTCAGTATAACCTACAGGTAAATTTCCATAAATCGTCAATTTACTATCAGGTAACTCCCTAAACGCCTTAATCGCCCACTCACAACGTTTCAAAAAAGTCATGTTACCTACAATACACCAATCTGTTACAGAAGTGTACTCTTTTTCTATCCCCTCTTTTACATAAATCGGAGGCAAGAACCGTACCAAATTAGATCCTAATCGCTCTTCTAAAACGGGGCTTGCAACTAAATTTTGACACCAGTTTTGTAAGACAAACTTCATTTGAGGGTCTAAAATATTGTAATGAGTATATGCAAACAAGGTACGACCTGTGTTTTGAAAGAACTTCCTCAATTGAAGAGGATATTCATTAACCATATCGATGATAAAGCGATCTTCGACTGTAGAATTGTTAACTAGATAGAGACTGACTAACTGCCATTGGGTATAGGTTTCACCACTTCTTAGATTTTGATAAGAATGGTAATTTTCACTCACATCCCCTTTGAGTAATTCTCCTTTACTATCATAAAGAGTGAACAACTTTTCTTGATGAGAATATCGATACAATAGTTGAGAGGTATAACATTCGATACTTCCATCTTGATAGCGAATAAGACCAACATACCCTTCATTTGTATACTCAACTCTAACGATACCCTTTAGCTCTTCTACAAATTCTTTTTTTACACTGGGCTTCTGTCTAGCTAGATCTGACTGATCATAAATGACATGGTAAAAATTTTCAAATCCAAGATTTTCAAGAGTTTCAACAAAATTTGGTACAAAATTCTCTAAATTTGTTAAAACAAGTTCCTGTTCTACCTCTAAACTTTTAAAGATTTCCTGACGTGCTAATTGACTTCTTTCAAAACCATAAGAACTTACAGGAACTGCTTCTTTAATTGTAAATACTTTAACCATGGTTTATTTTAATACATCCTCCAATCTTAAACCACGACTTCTTGCTAGTCTCGCACGAAAAGTCATGCCACGTTTGTAACGTTCTGATAAACGATAGTAGGTTGTTACTATATTCAAAACTGAAGCATTCTCCTTTGTAACTATTCTAGACCACAAATGCCAATCTTCAAATCCATCGCACTTAGCATCATAGCCTCCTGCCTCATCATAGGCAGAACGTTTAAAAATGACGGTTGAATGATTAAAGACATTTCGGTAGGCAAGCTCTAACCACAATGGTTCCCCTGATAAACCATGTTTCGGGTTTCGTTCCATTTTATCAGTCATCTCATCCTCTTCAGCTATAACTCTGGCTCCTATAAGATCTATTTGTGGATTTTCTTCCAATTCATGTAAGAGAAGGTCTAGATGCCAGGGCATCCAAATATCATCTGCATCTTGTCTGGCTACATAAGCTGTTTGAGACAGGCTGACTCCACGATTTAAAGTTTCTGAAATCCCTTTATGACTTTCCCTGATATACTGTACTCGTTCGTCTACTAGATAAGGCTTACATACTTCCTCTGTATTATCTGTTGAACCATCATCCACAATGAGCAGTCGAAAAGCTTGATGGGTTTGATTTAAAACAGAATCAATCGTTTGACTAATGGTTTCAGCTCCATTATAGACAGGCATGACAATATCAACAGGTGTGTCCGATTGAGACACATTTTGATAGGGCACACCTCGTTTTGCAAAAACATTTGATTCATGAGTTGTTAAAAAGGTCCGATACCCATGAACCGATACACCCTCTATATCTTTGACCAATAAAAGAGAAGTTGAGTAAAAACCATGTACCTCAACGAACTCATACTCCTCTAGCAAAAGATAAATTTCTTCTTCAAAGCAAAATCTAGTTTCTTTCAATTTATCTTGATGAGGATTCAAAGGTACTCTAGGATGGTGATAGTAGTAATCAATCTTCTGTTCATCTAAAATTTTAGCAGTCAACTTTTGGGTAATTTCCAAATCTTCCTGATAAAGGAGAGAGCCTAAAAATTGTCCCAGAAAAATGCTTATTTTCTTACCATTTTTGGCCCTATGAAAATGACTTGGTTCAAGATGAAGCTTTAGAAAAACCTGCTTCTCTTTTGGGAAGAGAATACAGTCCTCAAATACCGTATAATGTCTATTTGACAAAGACATTACCTCTCTCAAGGTAAAGTTTGTATAAGGAATGCCCCTCTCAAGATTTTGTGTATAGAGATTGAGAGGTACAACGGAAGTACTACCATCATCAAAAGTATACAAATTCATTGTACTGGGATTAAAGACGCTAAGAGCTACAGGATTATCTAAGCTTGCTAGATAGAGATTACTGATGGCCCTGTCTTTTAAGGCTTCCTGAATATCATTAAAGACTGTTTTTCCTTCTAAAACAAGGACTTCCTTACAAAATTCTGCCATTCGTTCAGCATAAAAATCCTGTCTCGAATCATCTGACATCTTTAGATAAATCCCGATAAAGTCTTCTGAGACAGTCTGTACAACTTCCTTTGCGACTAAAACTTGAAATGGGGAAGAACAAAAAATGATATTCTCCAAATTTAACTCCTCATAACATTCTTACAAACTCTTACTTAGCATCTTGCTTTTGTGCAATCATCTCTTGCCACCAATCTTCATGTTCTTGATACCAATGGATAACTTCTTTTAAGCCTTTATCAAAATCCACGTAGAGGGGTGTAAAACCTAATTCAGTATATAACTTACTAGCATCAATTCCATAACGAAGGTCGTGTCCTGGTCTATCTGCTATATACTTGAAATCTTCCTGAGATTTTCCTAACTGCAACAAGATTTTCTGTAAAACTTCGATATTCGTGCGCTCATTATTTACTCCAATCAAGTAGGTTTCACCAATCACACCCTTATCAATAATGGTGTCAATAGCTCGACAATGGTCTTTGACATGAATCCAGTCACGAATATTCAGTCCTGCTCCATATAGAACTGCCTGCTGACCAGTTAAAAGATTGGTGATTTGTCTTGGGATAAATTTTTCAGGATTTTGATAGGGTCCATAATTATTTGAACAGTTTGAAATCGTAGCCCTAACTCCAAAAGAACGAACCCAAGCTTTGACCAATAAATCCGCAGAGGCCTTTGTAGCAGCATAGGGAGAACTTGGATTGTACTGCGTTTTTTCAGTAAATTTATCCTTACTTTCTAATGGGAAATCCCCGTAAACCTCATCTGTTGAAATATGGTGGAAGCGGATATCATACTTCCTAGCTAACTCTAAAAGATTGTGCGTCCCGACAATATTACTTTTCACAAAAACAGACGTATCATGCAAAGACTTGTCATTAAAAGATTCTGCTGCGAAATGAACAATCAAATCAACTTCTTCATCGATCTGCTTACTTAATTCCAACTCATTTGCGATATCCAGTTTATGGAAGGCTACTCCGTCATCCAGCAAATCTTCGATTGTTTTCAGTGAAGAGGCATAAGTCAAATTATCCAAAATCGTAATCTGAATATCCTTATAAGTCTCTTTTAGGTATCGAACAAAATTTGAACCAATGAAACCAGCTCCACCAGTCACAACGATATTTTTATAGTTCATCTATTTTCCCTTTTATATTTTTCACTCACAGCCAGTACGGTCAACACTTACAACTTCCCAGTCTCTTGTATCCGCAATTTGTTTCCCATTTTGTTCAAGTAAAGTATTAAAATCAGGAACAAACACTTTTACAAAAGGTTTGGTCAGTCTTAAAATATAGCCTACCCAATAACAATAGGTCGAATTGGGACAAATGAAATACTTGTTACAGCTATACAGTTGTAAAAAGTTATCTTGAACATCCTGCTCCTCAACTATAATCGGGTTTTCAAAATGATACTGAGAATGTAGAAAGGGTACCAATTCTTCGCGACACCAGACAACATCGTCTGAAGTAACTCGGATAGTTAAATGTTGAAAATTATCCCCTTCAATTGCTGCTATCTTTTCCAAACAAGAACCGATATACAATTGAGAGTTATAACCGTAATTTTTTCTATTTCGTTCATTGAGAAAATCCGTTCTTCTAATGGCAATTGTCACATTCTTCTCTTCAAATTGAGCGGAAGCTGCTACTACTGGCTCAATCAAATACTCTCTACAAAAAGAGTCCAATTCTTCTGAAGAATAGTCAACACCTGCCTCTTGAAAATAACCGAAATCTTCTAATTCGATACCATTTGCTTTTGAAAATAAGGCAGCGGTTTTTGGAAAAAAGGTTTGGGCAAACTGAAAATATCCTGTTCGTAAGACATAACTTTCCTCATAGCCCATCATCCTATCTCTATGTGCTTGTAGTAAGAGATAGAGCAAATTTCCTAGTTGAAAACCTCTATTATTTTCATAAATTTTCAAGATTCGAATCTCCTTTTTGCTGTTTAAAGTATTGTCCTAAAATGGAATCGTCAGGATTTTTTACTAAATTCTTAATTTGTTTACCTGTAAAAATTTCAGACTGATTGATCCCCAGTTTCACGCCATCGATTCTATTTAAATTCGCCATCAGATGGCTGACTAAATCATTTATTGCTGTCACTTGATAGCACATTTCATCAGGATAAATATCAGAAATTGGCTCTAAAGTACTTAATAATTCATTTGGAAGAGGCTCTACTAGAGACCACAGCTGATCATTTACTTTTTGATAATAGTTTTCTAACTCAGGCTTATCCAAAACAATATCATTTGAAATATAAGTCCATTGTCTAGAAAGCAAATCATGAATAAAGCCCTTTTTCAGTGTCTTTCCATATAAGGTGTCCATAATATAAATAGTGTTCTTATTTTGATGAGCCTCAATCACGCCATTATAAATCTTTTGATGAATGGCACTATATCTGGAACCATTATCAAATACAGACTTCGTAGATACTAAAATCATATGACCTGTTTGAATCTTTTTTAGGACATTCAGTAATTTATCGATTTCCAAGTCATTGTTTTTCAAACCTAGATTAGTCAATAATTTTTCTGATGACGGAGCAGTACAAATCACCACATCATAAGAATCCTTCAAAGCTTCTTCAATATTATTTCGATTGAAACAACTTAAAGCAATATCAGATAGTTTCCTTAATGTATCAAATAAAGCTTTCCCAACTGCACCTGTTGAACCTATTAAGGCAACTTTCTTCTTGCTTGATTCAATTATGTCAAGAACTTCTTTAAAAGTTTTAGCAGCTTGGTCTTTTTCAGAAATAATTGGTTTTAAAAGAGAATCCCACGACAAATCAGCATCTTTGTCTAGAGGTGTAATTCCTAGATAGTTTTTATGTGGATCATAATAGTCAGCAACCAGGTAATTCAATATCCCATTGTTAACTAACGACTGTGCACCATTAGCCACTCCACCAGGGACAAAAACAGCCCTACCAGGTTTGACATCTATCACATCTACAGATTTGTAAGTTGGAGAATCTATTCGTAGGTCGATAAAAATCATTTTGAAAGTCCCATAGGCTACTGTCATCAATTTTTCATAGCCCTGACAATGCATCCCTCTAATAACTCCCTGCTTTGAGACAGACACATTATTCTGAAGTTTATGATGAAAGAAGGATTCTGGCACTCCATTTTCAACCAAATCTTTTTTCCGCCAGTTCTCTAAAAAATAGCCACGCTCATCATGATGAAGAGGACTTTCAAAAACCAACAAACCTTGAATCTGTACTGAAATAGTTCTATCTATATCCATCTTTTCCCCTCTGTATTCATACCCAAAACGATTAATCCAGCTAAACTAAAGTCATTTTCATTATGTTTCTTAAATTATACCACTATATGGGTTCTCTAGCCAGATGAAGATCATTCTTTTTAAATATCAATATCTAAAATTATATATTTTTGTTAGGATGAAGAAAAAACCAAAAAAGAAAGGACTAAATTTGTCCTTTCTAGAGATTAACTTTTCTTCAACCCACTACAGTTGACAAAGAGACATTCTGTTTTATTCTTTTGAAGAACTGCTTGAGCTTGAATCTCCACCACCGATGTATTGAGTGAAGATATTTTGGAAGGCTTGATCTTTAACCTTGATATTGGCTGCTTGCAATTCTTTTCCGATAATACTTTGAACAAATGATGCGTCGTTTTGTTTTTGAGTTAAGATAACAGTTTTTAATTTTTCTTTGTAATCGTCAATATTAGATGATTTTTCTGTTTTCTTAATGAGTTTTACAATGTAATATTGGCTGCTGTATGCTTGTGTTCCAGTAACACTAATCACATCAGAAACACCGTTTACATCTAACGCAAAAGCTGCTTTCTTAACTTGATCTGGTACTTCTGTTGAAGCAGAGTCAAAGGTGATTTCTCCACCGTTAGCTTTGGTTTTCTCATCAGTTGAATTATCTTTAGCTAATTGAGCGAAATCTGCGCCACTTGCCTTAGCTTTTTCGAGGACTTCTTTCGCTTTATCCTCATTATCAAGACGAATGATTTGAGCCGTTACATCTGGAATGTACTCGTCAAAAGCCTTCTTATAAGCATCATCTGTCAATTCAGCTTCTGCTGCTTTCTTAACTGCCAACTCAACCAATTTACTTGTACGAATTTGAGCTTTACGTGTTTCAAGAGTCATACCTGCTTGTGACAAGACACGTTGGTAGTTCTCACCATATTGTTTCTCTTCTTCGGCAATAGTATCATTGACTTCTTTGTCATCTACTTCAGAACCGTATTGTTTCTCAAATACTTTTTGGATGGTCATGTTCAACAAGACTTGTTGAGCTGAAGGGTTGCTTTTCACTTGCTCATAAAATTGATGTTCTGTGATGACATCCCCTTTCATGCTGATAAGGTCTGCACCTTCTGAACCTTTGGAACAAGCTGCTAAAGTTGCTACTGATAATAGTGTAATGGCACCTGCCAATAGTTTTTTCTTCATGTCTACTCCTTTGAGATAAGTGTTACCCTATCTATTTTACTATATTTTCTTAAATTATTCTGAAAATCATTCGCTAACAGGCAATTGAACGTCTGCTACATTTTTACGAAGCATGAGAATGCCGTCCCCTAAAGGTACTAATGTTGCAGTGAGTCCTGGATTGTCTAAAGTTGCATCAAATAATCTTTGAAGACCTCGATAAATGGTTCGCTGGCCACGACGGACTTCCATAATATCCTTAGCAACATCACCACCTTGAAAAATATCATCCAAAACAACCACACCACCAACTTCCAAGTGTTTGAGGATTTCTGGCAGAAAGACGATGTATTTAGACTTGGCTGAATCCATAAAGACGAAATCATAGGACTCTGTCAAGGTTGATAAGACATCTACCGCATCTCCTTCTAGGAGTGTGATTTGCTTACGACTGTCAAACTTGGCAAAATTTTCCTTGGCAAAACCAATCATTTCTGGATTGCGGTCAATGGTTGTAATCTTGGCATTTGGCGCATGTTCTGCCATCAAGAGGGCTGAAAAACCGATAGCCGTCCCTATTTCCAGAATGTTTTTAGGTTGTATGGTTTCCATGAGAAAACGGAAATAAGCAACCGTTTCATGGGGAATAATGGGAATATTTTCCTTGCGGGCAAAGTCTTCCAATTCTTTCAAAGATCCTGTGACTTGCTTTTGGCGCTGACGCATCAAGTCTACAATTTCTTCCTTGACGACAGGGCGACGCATGTTATGGTTGGCATTCTTACTATACGATTCAACCATCTTATGCCAATCCCAATTTTTCAACAAGGGCTTCAAACTCATTCAAACGACGTTCAAAGACTGCAAAGGCATCGTTGAGATAGTCTTCCTTCTCCATATCAACACCAGCTTTTCTCATGACATTAAGTGGATAGTCAGACTTACCTGCCTTGAGGTAGTCGATATAACGGTCACGGTCTTCTTGACTACCATGAACAATCTTTTCAGCCAAGGCTGAGGCTGCTGCAAAACCTGTTGAATATTGATATACATAGTAGTTATAGTAGAAGTGTGGAATGCGAGCCCACTCGTATTGGATTTCAGGATTGTCTTCCTTACTCAAACCATAATACTCTTGGTTCAAGGCTGCGTACAGTTTATTTAAGAAATCGCTTGTCAAGACTTCACCATTTTGATCCGCTTGATGAATCGCGTGTTCAAACTCGGCAAATTGAGTTTGGCGGAAAACTGTTCCACGGAAACCATCTAGGAAGTTATTGAGAATAGCAAAGCGCGTTGCATCGTCTTCCACTTCTTCCAATAATTTCTCCGTCAAGATATTTTCATTGGTAGTTGATGCAATCTCAGCCAAGAAGATAGAATAATCTCCGTAAACATAAGGCTGCGTTTCACGAGTATAGCTTGAATGCATACTGTGACCTGTTTCATGAACAAGGGTAAAGAGATTGTCTAAATTGTCCTGCCAATTAAGTAGCATAAAGGCATTGGTATCGTAAGAACCACCAGAGTAAGCCCCTGAACGCTTGCCTTGATTTTCGTAAACATCAATCCAACGCTCACTGAAGGCACGTTTGACACGGCTCAAGTAATCCTCACCCAAGACTGCCAAGGCATCTTCTGCCTTTTTCAAGGCTTCTCGGTAGGTAAAACTGTATTCAACAGAAGAAAGTGGTGTGTAGACATCGTACATCTTGAGGTCTGAAATTCCCAGGATTTTTGAACGAAGGTTAAGATAGCGATGCAAGAGTGGCAAATGCTTGCGAACTGCTGCTACCAAATTGTCATAAACACTCTCTGGAACAAAATTGGCTGCTAGGGCTGCATGACGAGCGCTCTTGTAGTTGCGAACTTTGGCACGGTAGTTTTGCACCTTAACATTGGTTTGCAAGGTTTTGGCATAGGTGTGTTGGAATTGTTGATAAGTCGCATAAAGGGCTTGATAGGCACCACGACGAACCTCACGATTTTTAGACTCCATCAAACGTGTGTAAGTCCCATGAGATAGCTGAACTTCCTTACCATCATCGTCAAGAACATAAGGGAACACAATATCCGCATTGTCCAAGATAGCGAAGGTTTCACTTGCCGAACCAAAGATTTCCCCAGCTCCAGCCAATAATTCTTCTTCGCGTTGTGAAAGAACGTGATCCTTGCCTTGCAAAAGCTTGTCAAAATAGTGTTGATAAACCTGCAATTTTGGCTGAGCTTCTAAAAAGTCAGCATACTGCTCTTCACTAATCTCCATAAATTCAGGTTCATAGAATGAAAAGGCTTGGTCTAGCTGGCTATAGAGAGTCATGGCCTTGGCATAGTACTCTTGGTACTTGGCTTCACGTGTGTCTTGGTCATTCTTCATATGAGCATAAACGTAAAGCTTCTCCATTTGGCGTTCCATTTCAAGAGAAAATTCAGTAATTTCGAGTAGACTATCCGCACTATCCAGGAGATGGCCTTCATACTGGGCTACTGTCTCCAATTGTTCTGTTATATCTTTTAAGGCTTCTTCCCAAGCCTGGTCAGTTGGGTAGATCGTTGATAGATCCCATGTATCTTTTTCATTTATTTCATGTCTTTGTAATACCATTAGATTCCTCCATCCTTTCTATTCTACCATATTTTTTAAGAAATATTGCTGATAAAAGGCTGGTGGATAGAGCATTTGCCAATCATTTTGAGGATTTTCTTGATAATAGGTTTGAAAATACAGATAATAGCGAATCAAATCTTGCTCAATTTGGCAAAAATTACCTACTAGTGGTCGAATTTGTGGATACCATTCTTTTAGCCCATAAGTCAGGAGATTTTCTCCCTTTTTATAGGCTTCTGCTTGTTCTTTCATCCAAATGGGATTTTGATAGTACAGTTGTTGCCGGATATAACGACAGATGTCCTTGTCCTGAGAAACTGTAAAATGAGATATTTTTTGCTTCTTATAGGGAAAACGTAATATCTCCAGTAAACTACCGTGACCATAGGGAAATTCCTTAATCTGATAATGGAGTTTACCTCGGAGATCTTGGTGAATCAGGTATTTGAGTCTTAAAACTTGTTTTTCACTGTCTAATTCCCAAACATAAAAGCCCATGTTTTGACTGAAATAGAGAAAACCTTGTTGTAGACGAGTCAAACGCTCCTTGAGCCACAGTTTTTTTCCCAGCAACCACAGTACTTGGTAACCCTGACTACGATAGCCCTCGCTACGCTCTTTAAGAACTTTTTGAGGCAAGGGACTACATTGAACCTCTAAAGCTAGATTGCCATTTACAAATACATCCGCAATCTGTTTAAGCTCTGGAAGCAGGTATTCTAATTGCACCTCGGCCTCTTTTTTCAACCAGTGATAAAGGACTTCCTTGTTTTCCAAGTGTTCTTGACTTTCATTTTCAGAGGAAAAATCACAGTCTTTTAAGGTTTTGTGGGCAAAATGGGTCCGGACACTTGGTCCTTGACGCAAACGGAGCTGACCTCCACAAGCTGGGCAGGTGTATTCTTCCTTCTCAAGTTTATCCTCTAACACATTTACCAATTCTCCCCTAGCATCTCTCGCAACAAACATGATTTCCCTCCTTTTCTATATTATTCGTAAAAAAGAAAAAAGATCAGGAAATTCCCCAACCTTCATACATATTTACTTGATTTTCTTAGCTAGCATGGTCGCAAAGCGTAGTTGAATACGATTGCCATTTTCGTCACGACGGTGCAAATGGCCTGGATTTTCATTGTACTTGACCAATTCCCAGTCCTTGTAATAGTCTGCCAATTCCCCTTCTTTAAAGGTAAATGGGAAGTTCACTGAGCAAGGATAATCTTCCGTATCCATGGCACAAACGATAAGATTATAACCACCGATCGTGGTATGCTCCTGCATATTTTTAATAATTTCAGGAATGCGGTCTGCTTGCAAAAACATCAAAACAACTGTCGAAACGATGAAATCATACTCTTGCCCAATGCTGGCTGAATTGATATCGTAGAGACCAACAGGCATGTCCAAATCTTCTTGCTCCACAATGCTTTGTAAGATTTCAAGGGCCAATTCATTTTGATCTACAGCTGTCACATCAAAACCATTCTGTGCAAGAAAGAGGGAATTACGGCCCTGACCACAGCCCAAATCCAAAGCTTTCTCTGGTTTTACTGTCTGCATTGCCTCTAGGACCTCTGAATGAACCGGATTGGTATTGTATTTCTTAGGAAAATAATCCTCAGGTTTACAATAAAACTCCAAATACCATTCCACATCGTCTGTTACAGCCTCCACTCGGTGCCAAGCTTGTGGTTGTGCCATGGGATTGTCGGCTCCTGCTTCAAAGATGTGCTCAGCTAAAACCTCACCATCTTCTGTCAATTCAATAAACTTGAGAGCTCCCTTCAAGACAGTAATTTTCCCCCAAGTCCCAACCTTGGTATTGTGTTTCTGCTGAACAGCCTCTGGCATGGTTTCTTTATTCCACAAGGGCATACGTTTATAGGCAACTAGTTTTTCCATCTTCATTCCTCTTTTTATCGCTGATTAACAGCTTTCATAACACGCGCGATGTCGCGGTTTTGCTCACGTCGTTTGATAGACTCCCGTTTATCGTAGTCATGCTTCCCTTTAGCTAGGCCTAAAAGGAGCTTGGCATAGCCATCTTTGATATAGACTTTAAGGGGAACCAGGGTCATTCCTGTTCCTTTAGTCTCTTGTTCCAATTTTTGAATTTGCTTTTTATGGAGTAAGAGTTTTCGACGACGTTCTGGTTCTTGGTTCCAGATATTGCCCTCTTCGTAAGGAGCGATATGAACATTGCTCAGCCATATCTCCCCATTTTTTACTTGGGCAAAGCCATCCTTGAGATTGATTCGAGCTGCTCGTACACTCTTGATTTCAGTTCCAGTCAGGACCATCCCTGCCTCTAGCGTATCTACGATTGTATAGTCGTGACGCGCCTTTTTATTTTGTGCGACGACCTTTCCCTCGCCCTTTGCCATGCTTGGCTCCTTTCTTAGCTACTTCCTTGTAAAAAGGTTTCTTGCCCTTTTTCTTCTTGTCTTTTTGTGAATGCTTGCGCTTATCATTTGAGCGTCCTGATTTTCTCTTGTCTTCCTTCTTATCTGAACGACGATTTGAACCACGCCCTCTGTCTTTGCAACCAGCTTGTTTCAAGCCTTTTTCAATCACATCAAACTCACTTGGGATGTAAGAAAAGTCAATTTCACCCGTCATCTTGTCGGCTCTTTCAACTCGGATACGGATTTGCTGACCTACACGGAAGGTTGTACCCGATTTCTCCCCAAGCAGGGTCAAATCACGTTCATTGAAATGATAAAATTCAGGTAGATTAGTGATGTGAATCAAGCCCTCAACTGTATTCGGCAATTCAACAAAGAGACCAAACTTGACAATACTTGATACAACCGCATCGTATTCTTCGCCTACGTATTCTTCCATATACTCAGCCTTTTTCATGGCTTCGACTTCACGCTCAGCCTCAATGGCACGACGTTCACGGTTGGAAGACTGGGTCGCAATCTCTGGAATCACTTGCTCAAAATGCTCTGCTATTTCCTTAGAACGGCTGTAATCACGAATCATACGGTGAACAAGAAGGTCTGGATAACGACGAATCGGACTGGTAAAGTGAGTGTAATAGTCAGCTGCTAATCCATAGTGGCCGTGATTGTGCTCCGAATAGCGAGCCTGCTGCATAGAGCGTAGAAGCATCATGGATAATACATCTGCATAAGGTTCTCCCTCAACAGCACTCATGATGTCTTGGAGAGCCTCCTGGCTAATCTCACTAGCAGTCCCATAAATGCGCAAGCCAAAGCTTGAAGCATAATCAATAAACTTCTGAACTTTTTCAGCCTTAGGCTCCTCGTGAATTCGATAGATAAAAGGCAAATCCAACTTGCTGAAATGTTCGGCAACTGTTTCATTGGCCATCAACATGAAGGACTCAATCATGCGCTCGGCAACACCACGCTGACGAAGAACGATATCAACAGGCTTACCTTGTTTATCCACTAAAATCTTAGCTTCATTGGTATCAAAATTGAGGGCTCCACGTTTCACACGCATATTTTCTAAAGTTTCATGAAGCTTGGCCATGAGTTCGATACTAGGGACAATTTTCTGATATTCTTGTCTCTTTTCCTTGTCTCCAGCTAGGATATCATTGACATCACTGTAGGTCATCCTGAAGCTAGTCTTGATAACCGTTTGTGTGATGGTGTAGTTGACTACACGACCATGTTTATCAATCTCCATAATGGCAGACTGGGTCAGGCGGTCAACTTGAGGATTGAGAGAACAGATGCCATTTGACAGTCGTTCTGGAAGCATTGGAACCACTCGGTCTGTTACATAGACTGAAGTCGCGCGGTTAAGGGCTTCCTTATCAAGAGACGAACCCTCGGTCACATAGTAGGAAACATCTGCGATGTGAACCCCAAGCTCCAGATTGCCATTTTTCAGATCCTTGATATGCACTGCATCGTCCAAGTCCTTGGCATCCGCACCGTCCATGGTAAAGGTAATCTCATCTCTTAGATCCAGACGGCCTTCCATATCCTTTTGAGACGGAGCATCAGGTACACTTTCTGCTTCCTTGACAACAGCCTCTGGAAATTCTGAGACAATGTCCATTGATTCCAAGACCTCAAGAACATCAATTCCGACATCCGTTGAATGCCCCACCACGTCGAGGACACTAGCGACAAAGAAATCATGTTTCTTGCTTGGGTATTTGTCGATAAAAACCTTGAGAACTTCTGTTCCCTCGAGTTTAAGGGCCGGTTTCTTAACATAGATTGGTTGACTGATTTTCTGATTTTTCGAACGGATGTAGCCAGCATACTTAGGCTTTTCCTGATCTAAAACGATTTGGCCGACAACGGTTGTCAAACTGTGTTCTAAGATATCGATAATTTTTGCTTCTGCTGCTGTTCCCTTATTACGGTCAGCTACTTTCTTAATCACGACCTCAACGGTATCCCCATCAATAGCATAGTTGACATCGTTTTTTCCTACAAAAAGATCGTCCTCCTCGCCTTCCAGACTAACAAAGCCAAAGCCATTTTTATGGGCATGAAAAATCCCCTTGAGAGTAATCTCATGTTTTTTCTTGACTTCCAAAGTCAAAGTTCCATCTTCTTCAAAGCGTATCTGGTGCTTTCTTTCCATTAGGGACAAGGTTTTAATCAACTCACGAAAATCCTTGGAACCGTCTTTTTCCAAAGCCTGAGCCAAGTCATTGACAGTTACCTTTCCCTTATCTTGTAAATATTCTTTTATTCTATCTTTCATATTTTCTTTCTAGATTTTTTGTTTTCTTTTACTGTAAAACCTTCTCAAATATCTTTTAAAAATAAAAAGAGGCAAAGACCTAGTCCTGCCCATTATTTTCTTATCTACTTGATAATACCGTCAATGCTAAGGCAATGGCTAGCCAGAAAAAGACTAAAATCCCTGTCAAACGCTGCATTACAGCTTCGAAACCGCGTGCTTTACTGCGTTCAAACAAATCACCTGAGCTGGCATCAAATACATTGCTGGATTGGTTTTTGGTTGGTTGCATGAAAATCGCAATCACAATCACAACAGATAATACTAATAAAATGGTTAATAATAGGTTATACATATCAAACTCCTTAAAATCCCTATTATTTTACCATAAAATCTACTTAGATTCAAGATGTAGGGTTACTTTTCTTTCCTTGGGACAATACTTTAAAACCTCAATCTTGTCTGGATGGGTTTTTGAATTTTTACTGGTTAGGTAATTGATACTGCCACAAGAGGAGCATTTGAGATTAATTTTTACTCGCACTAGATTTCCTTTACTTTTAATAATGTTCGAAATTGAAGAAGGTTAAAGAGACAACTAAAGGCAACACAAAGGCTTGTCGCATAAAAGACTGCATGGTAGCCAAATTGGCCTGCTACTGCAGAACCTGCCATGGGACCAACGACACCTCCCAGATAAAAGAAGACCTGATTGAAGGCAAATACTCTTGAAATACCAGCTTTGGGTGTCATCTTGCTGAGAAGAGCATTAACTCCGGGAATCAAGGCACCGGTTCCCAAGCCAAAGAGGAAACGATAAAGTCCTAGTTGAAGAGGGCTAGAAGCATTGGCACAGAGGAGATAGATGATGACTGAATAAAACTGGGCTACAACCAAGAGGCGATGATTGCCCACCTTGTCACCTAGCTTTCCCATAACACCTGCACTCATCATGCTGGAAAAGCCCATACTGGATACAATCAAACCAGAGACAAAAAGAAGATTCTCTGTCTGGCCTAAGTCGCGTACATACAGAGCTAAGATAGGTCCGATTGATTGGGCTGAAAATTGGATGACAAAACTGGTCAGAAAGAGGTTGACCAAGAGATAGGGATAGTTAACTGATGTAAATAATTCCTTTGTTGGAATGGCCTTTTCTTTTGCTACTGGTTGAAAATCTTCCTTGATAAAGCAAATAGTCAAAACAGCGGCTAAGAAGAGAAAACTACCAACCAGTAAAAAGACTGTACGAATGCCAAATAATTCTGCGATAAAGCCACCGATAAAAGGACCAGTTAAAGTACCTGCTACTACTCCTGTAGACAAAGTCCCAAGAGCAGAGCCTGATTTCTCCTTGGGAACCTGACTAGCTATCAAGGCTGTGGCGTTAGGAACAAAACCTGCAAATACACCATTTAGTAAGCGAAGAAAGATTAACCAATAGATATTTGGCACAAAGGCCAAGCCTCCCATAGTGATAGTCATGGCCAGACCAGCACGAATCATCATGGGTTTTCGACCGTATTTATCAGCAAAAATACCCCAGATAGGAGAAAAGAGCGCCGCAGAAATAGCAGAGACAGAAATAGCTAAGCCTGCATAAAAAGCGACTTGCTCACTCCCTACACCTAGATTTTCCACAAAGATGGGCATAAAAGGCACAACCAAAGAAATACTGGCTCCTGTCAGAAAATTACCAAACCAGGCAATGCGCAGATTATCCTTCCAGTTAATCTCTGTCATCTTGCTTACCTCCCTCAAGCAGGGAGAACACCTGAGTAAGAAGCTGGTCCTGATTCCCATTATTATCAAGAATTTGGCTGGCCAAATCTTTCTTTTTCTCTAAAGGCCACTGGGCTGCCAGACGAGATTCAGCTTCATCTTTAGACAACTGGTCCCTTTTCATTAAGCGTTCTACTTGGACATCTCGGTCCACATAGACCAACCAAGTCTCATCAAACCAAGCGCTGTAGGCCTGCTCAAAAAGTAGGGGAATATCCATGAAGAAAATCTCTTCTGTCTGAGCCAACTGGTCTCTCAACGTAGCTAGTTCCTCACGGATAATCTCTCCTTGGATTTGCTTAGACCATTCTCGTTCTTCAGGATTTGAAAAGATAAGACTAGCTAGGAGAGGGCGATTGAGTTCTCCATTTTCTAATACAATTTCTTGACCAAAGTGCTGGACTAGAGCTTCAAACAGACGACCACTAGGTTCCTGTAGTTGGTGGACGACTGCATCAGCATCCACCACTTGAAAGCCTTGCTTTCTTAGAAAATTTGTCACGGTTGACTTACCAGAGGCAATTCCCCCAGTGATTCCGATGATTTTTCCCATCAGCCCCTCCTTTGGCACTGAGGACAAAAGTGAGTTCCTCGTCCGCCTAGTTGGATTTTCTCAATGATAGTACCACAACGTGAACATTCTTGACCAGCCTTGTCATAGACTTGATGAAAATCCTGCATGGTTCCATCTTCCCCAAAGGCATTGGTATAGGTCCGAATGGTAGAACCACCTTTTTCAACAGCCTGTCCCAAAACAGCGATGGTCTGGTCATGAATGGCAGTCGCTTCTTCTGCTGTCAGAGTCTGGGAAGGTCTAGCTGGATGAACCTGAGCTCGCCAAAGAACCTCATCCACATAGATATTGCCAAGTCCAGCTACCAAGGTCTGGTCTAGAAGATGGGATTTGATAGGTTTTTTGGACTTAGCTAGGGCAGTTTGAAAGACCTGCAAATCAAAGTCTTGTTCGCTTGGTTCAGGTCCTAGTTTTTTAGAAAGAAAGTAGACTTCCAAAAGGTCAGGCGCCAAGAGTTCCATAGTACCAAACTTGCGAACATCCTCATAAACAAGCGTGCCACCATCCGCAAACTGGAAGAAAATATGAGCATGCTTGCGTTCAGGCACTTGGTCTGGATAGTAAAAATACTTGCCCTCCATCCGCAAATGGGAAATCAAGATCTTGTCTGTCAGGTAGAAAAGCAAATATTTACCACGACGTCCCATTGACTCAACAATCTGACCAGGCACTTCCTTTTGAAACTCGTTCAAATCCGTCTTAATCATCTTGGGATAGCGAATTTCTACACTCGAAATCTTCTTTCCCAAAATCAATTTTTCCAAGCCACGTCGAACGGTTTCAACCTCAGGTAATTCAGGCATAAGTCCTCCTTCTGTAAAAACAAGAAGCAGGCATGAGCCCACCTCTGCTTAGTATTCTTTTTCATTATAGCCAAAGTCAGCCAAATCTAGCTTTTTATCACGCCAGTTTTTCTTGACCTTGACCCATGTTTCTAGGAAGACCTTATCTCCTAGCATCAGTTCAATATCGCGACGGGCCATGCTACCGATTTTCTTAAGCATAGCGCCACCTTTACCGATGATAATCCCTTTTTGGCTATCTCGCTCGACCATGATGGTTGCACGGATATGAACCTTGTCTGTCTCTTCATCTCGTTTCATCGAATCAACCACTACAGCAACTGAGTGAGGGATCTCTTCGCGAGTTAGGTGCAAGACTTTCTCGCGAACCATTTCTGAAACCAAGAATCGTTCTGGATGGTCTGTGATTTGATCAGATGGGAAATATTGGAAACCCTCGTCCAGATTTTCACTCAAAATATCCACTAGACGAGAGACGTTATTCCCTTGAAGAGCTGAGATTGGAACGATTTCCTTAAAGTCCATTTGATTACGAAAATCATCAATCTGAGACAAAAGCTGGTCTGGATGAACCTTATCGATCTTGTTCACCACCAGAATAACAGGAACCTTAGCAGCCTTGAGACGCTCGATAATCATATCGTCCCCCTTACCACGCGCTTCATCAGCAGGCACCATGAAAAGAACGGTATCCACTTCACGAAGGGTGCTATAGGCAGATTCGACCATGAAATCTCCGAGAGCTGTTTTAGGTTTGTGAATCCCTGGTGTGTCGATAAAGACAATTTGCTCCTTATCAGTTGTGTAAATTCCCATAATTTTGTTGCGCGTTGTCTGCGCCTTGTCACTCATAATGGCAATCTTTTGCCCCATGACATGATTTAAAAAAGTTGACTTCCCAACGTTGGGACGTCCTAAAATGGCTACAAAGCCTGATTTAAAAGTCATAATTTCCTCTTGCTATTTAAAATAATAAATCCCAGATTCGTGGGAGAAAAATCAATGCGCCTGTTAAGGCTGCGAAAAGAGAGACCACTAATACCGCGCCAGCCGCCATATCCTTGGCATTTTTAGCCAGCATAGAAAAGTGATAGTGACTGGCCAAATCCACCACATTCTCGATAGCAGAATTGATAATTTCAAAGGCTACTACCAAAAAAATGCTCAATAGGAGAAAGAGCCATTCGATTCGTGACACCTGAAAAACAAAACCTGCGAGGATGACCACGAGAGCCGTCACCGCATGTTTTCGCATATTGCGTTCTTCCTTTATGGCAGTAAAAATTCCTGTAAGAGCAAATTCTAAACTGGATATCAGGTCACGATTTTTCCATTTTCGTTTATTGTCTTGTGAGTCCATAGGCTGTCAAAATTTCTTCTTGTAAACCGAACATCTCCGCTTCTTCTTCCGGAGTGTAGTGATCATAGCCGTTAATATGTAAAAAGCCGTGTACTGCCAAGAAGCCCATCTCACGCTCAAAGCTGTGGCCATATTCCTCAGCCTGCTCATGAGCCTTATCAATAGAGATGAACAATTCCCCAATATAGGCATCAAACTCAGACATCATCTCTGCTAATTCTGGATTTTCAAGCAAATCTTCTTCGTCAAAGGCAATTTCCAACTCTGGTTTATATTCAAGGCTGATGACATCTGTCGGACGGTCGGTGTCACGGTACTCCAGATTGAGTTCATGACTACGCTCATTGGTCACAAAGGTAACTGCCATCTCCTTGTCTTCTTTTCCTAATTTTTGGGCTGCAAATTCCAAAATCTCTTGGGTTTGTTGCAACATTTCTTTTGAAACTTGACCAGTTTCATCTACCATTTCAATATACATGTGCTTCTCGTTTCTCTTTACTTGGCTTTATTATACCACATTTCCATGATTTTATTCTACCTTTTTGATATAATACTATGGAATACAATCACAAGGAGAGAACGATGTCATTTGACGGATTTTTTTTACACCACATGGTTGAGGAATTGCGAAGAGAATTAGTGAATGGTCGCATTCAGAAAATCAATCAACCTTTTGAACAAGAGTTGGTCTTGCAAATCCGTAGCAATCGCCAAAGTCATCGCCTGCTCCTTTCTGCCCATCCAGTTTTTGGACGCATTCAGCTGACCCAAACAACTTTTGAAAACCCAGCCCAGCCTTCTACCTTTATCATGGTTTTAAGAAAATATTTGCAGGGTGCCCTGATTGAGTCGATTGAGCAAGTGGAAAATGACCGTATTGTGGAAATTACGGTTTCTAATAAAAACGAGATTGGGGACCATATTCAGGCTACCTTGATTATCGAAATTATGGGGAAACACAGTAATATTCTACTGGTCGATAAAAGCAGTCATAAAATCCTCGAAGTTATCAAACATGTTGGCTTTTCACAAAATAGCTACCGCACCTTGCTTCCTGGATCGACCTATATCGCTCCGCCAAGTACGGAAGCTCTCAATCCTTTTACAATCAAGGACGAGAAACTTTTTGAAATCCTGCAAACACAGGAAACGACAGCTAAAAATCTTCAAAGCCTCTTTCAAGGTCTGGGACGCGATACGGCAAATGAATTGGAAAGGATACTGGTTAGTGAAAAACTTTCCACTTTCCGAAACTTTTTCAATCAAGAAACCAAGCCATGCTTGACTGAGACTTCCTTCAGCCCAGTTCCTTTTGCAAATCAGGTGGGAGAGCCTTTTGCCAGTCTTTCTGATTTGTTGGACACCTACTATAAGGATAAGGCTGAGCGCGACCGCGTAAAACAGCAAGCCAGTGAACTGATTCGTCGTGTTGAAAATGAACTTCAAAAAAATCGTCATAAGCTTAAAAAACAAGAAAAAGAGTTACTGGCGACAGACAACGCTGAAGAATTTCGTCAAAAGGGGGAATTACTGACAACCTTCCTCCATCAAGTTCCTAATGACCAAGATCAGGTTATCCTAGACAACTACTATACTAATCAACCTATCACAATTGCGCTTGATAAGGCCTTGACTCCCAACCAGAATGCCCAACGCTATTTTAAACGGTATCAGAAACTCAAAGAAGCTGTCAAATACTTGACTGAGCTGATTGAGGAAACCAAGGCAACCATTCTCTATCTGGAAAGTGTAGAAACCGTCCTCAACCAAGCTGGACTAGAAGAAATCGCTGAAATCCGTGAAGAATTGATCCAAACAGGTTTTATCCGCAGAAGACAACGGGAGAAAATCCAGAAACGCAAAAAACCAGAACAATATCTAGCAAGCGATGGCAAAACCATCATCTATGTCGGTCGCAATAACCTGCAAAATGAGGAGCTAACCTTTAAAATGGCCCGCAAGGAGGAACTTTGGTTCCATGCCAAGGACATTCCTGGAAGCCATGTTGTCATCTCAGGCAATCTTGACCCATCCGATGAAGTCAAGACAGACGCGGCAGAACTAGCCGCCTACTTCTCTCAAGGTCGCCTGTCAAATCTGGTGCAGGTAGATATGATTGAAGTCAAGAAACTCAACAAACCAACTGGTGGCAAACCCGGCTTTGTCACTTACACAGGACAAAAGACCCTCCGTGTCACACCAGATCCAGAAAAAATTGCATCCATGAAAAAATCCTGATTTACTTGAAATCAGGATTTTTAACTTGTTTACTTACTAATCATTAAAAATTCTATAGTGAAATGAAATAAAATATGAACAAATAGATTGAGAAAATCAAATTAGTTTCTAACAATATTTTCGAAACAATAATACACTATTCCAGCTTCACTTTCCTATAAAACAGATTAATTGCAGTTTATCTCAGAGACTCTTTTACTTCCTTGCGTAGATTTTCTAGACTGCTGATGCCATATTTATCCATAACCTTTAGTAGATTTTCGATGATATCAGGACAGGCATATGGATTGGTAAAGTTAGCTGTTCCAACTCCAATAGCCGATGCTCCAGCCAGATACATTTCTAGGGCAGCTTCAGCCGAATCCACTCCTCCCATTCCAATGATGGGAAGATCTGTTGTTTGGGCGACTTGGCGGATGAGTTTGAGGGCTACTGGAAAGACTGCTGGACCAGACATTCCACCTGTTCCATTGGCCAAGATTGGTTTTCTGGTTTTTAGGTCAAAGCGCATACCAACTAGAGTATTGATCATGGTCAAGCCACTTGCCCCCGCATCTTCTGCAGCTTTTGCGACTGTGACAATATCCGTCACACTAGGAGTCAGTTTGACATAAACTGGCACATCAGAGGCTTCCACAGCCGCTTTCACCACATCATAAGCTAAATCTGGATCTTGACCAATCAAAAGACCGTGATTACAGTGGTCAACATTGGGGCAAGAAATATTGAGCTCGATAGCTTTTACATTAGCTGCCTTGGAAATTCCACTAGAAACGGCAGCATACTCTTGTTTTGAAAAACCAGCTACATTGGCAATAATGGGAAGTGTTGGATATTCTCTTTCCAGCCAAGGAAGTTTTTCAGCCAAAACAACTTCCAAACCCGGATTTTGCAGGCCGATTGCATTGAGCATACCTGCAGGCGTTTCTGCAACCCTTGGAGTAGGATTGCCAAAACGCGGTTCAAGGGTCGTTGCCTTAATCATAATAGAACCTAAAAGATCTAAATCATAATACTTGGCATACTCCTGACCAAAACCAAAACATCCTGATGCTGGAATAATCGGATTTTTCAAGTCTAATCCAGGCAGAGAAACTTGTAAACGATTTCTAGTCATAATTTTCTCCTTATAATACAACTTTTCCTGTGCGGAAAACAGGGCCATCTTCACAGACGCGTTGGCTGACGGTTTCACTATCTGGCACTTTTAGGACACAGGCATAGCAAGCCCCCATCCCACAAGCCATACGAGATTCCAAAGATAAATAGGCTCTTGGATGGTCATAAAAGGTTTGATTGATATACTTCATCATTCCAGGTGCCCCACATGAGTAAACAGCATCAAATTGATTGTCTAAATCATTGATGACAACAGAAACATTCCCCTTGATGCCATAAGAACCATCATCTGTCGTTACAAAGACCTGCCCATATTGAGCTAATTCCGTCTCTAAAATAACAGCATCCTTATTAGCAAAACCGAGAACTGTCAGTACTTTCACACCACGCGCATGCAATTCCTTGGCCACTTCAAGCAAGGGCGGAACACCAATTCCCCCACCAACAAGGAGAACCTGGCTCTGCTCATCAAGGTCAGACAAGTCAAAACCATTTCCCTGAGGTCCCATCACATCAAGAGTATCTCCCTGACTTAAGGTTGAAAAAATGGCTGTACCAGCCCCCTCAATCCGATAAATGAGATGACACTGCTTCTTAACCTTATCAATAGACGAAATTGAAATAGGACGACGCAAAAGATGGGCATCATCAGGCACACGCAGATGAAGGAATTGGCCTGCTCGCATAGCTTCAACCATTTCCCCTTCTAGGACTAATTCAAAGATTGCTGGCGCGATTTCCTCCTGTGCTACCACCTTCATGGTTTCCAAACGAATTGCACCCAAACGTTTCTTACATGTGGGATTCATGACTTCTCCTCCTTAAATTTTAAGGGGACCAGATAAAGAAAAGACCTTGCTAGTGCAAGGCCTCAGTTAAAATTGTACAAGACAAGAGAGCACACTCAAAAAGTCTCCTCTAGAAAATTGTACTATTCTTTTATCTGACACCTTGTGAGTCTCTCTGGACTCCCCTTAAAGGTTAAATTTTTACTAGTATACTCTTTCAGCTAAAAAAAGTCAAGTAGAAAACGAACATTCTACTTAACCTCACGAGATTATTTTTCACGAATGACTTCGACCTTGTAGCCATCAGGGTCTTTGACAAAGTAATAGTTAGGCGCAGTTCCTGGTAGGCCATTTGGCTCAGTAACTTCATAACCTTTGGCACTGTGCTCTTGATGAAGCGCCTCAAGATCAGGTGTACTTAGGGCGATATGGGCAAATCCATCTCCAACCACATAAGGACCATGATCGTAGTTATAAGTCAACTCCAACTCATAGTCATCACCCTCAAGACCTAGATAGACAATCGTGAAGGCATGGTCTGGAAAATCTCTGCGACGCAATTCTTTAAATCCAAAAGCATCTTGATAAAATGCGATTGATTTTTCAAGATTTTCTACTCGCAAGCAAGTATGTAGCATTTTTGAAGCCATATTTTTCTCCTTTATTTTTAAAAAGACTGGGACAATCCTGTTCCAGTCTTATCTGTTATTATTTACCAAGTTTTGCTTTAGCTGCATCTGCAAGAGCTGTGAAAGCTGCTGCATCGTTAACAGCCAAGTCAGCAAGCATTTTACGGTTAACTTCGATCTCAGCCAATTTCAAACCATGCATCAATTGTGAGTATGAAAGTCCGTTCATACGAGCTGCCGCGTTGATACGAGTGATCCACAATTTGCGGAAGTCACGTTTTTTCTGACGACGGTCACGGTATGCATAGTAGTAAGAGTTCATTACTTGTTCTTTTGCAGTACGGAACAAGATGTGTTTAGCTCCATAGTAACCTTTTGCTAATTTAAGAATACGTTTACGACGTTTACGTGATACAACGCCACCTTTAACACGTGCCATGTTTTATTTCCTCCAAATATTTCCTAGAATTGTTTACTTACAGTCAAGCTATTATTTCAAGCGAGTAAGCATTGCTTTGATACGTTTGTAATCTCCTGAATGCACCATAGATGCTTTACGAAGATGACGACGTTGTTTCTTAGTTTTTCCGTGGAAACGGTGAGAAGTGTAAGCACGGAAACGTTTAAGTCCACCAGAACCTGTACGTTTGAAACGTTTAGCTGATGCGCGGTGTGTTTTTTGTTTTGGCATGATTTTTTCTCCTTTATTTAACTTTCTGACAATTATTTTTTGTCAGTCGCTGGCGCCAATTGCATGAACATTTGACGTCCATCCATTTTAGCACGTTGTTCGATGATGGCAATATCTTGAGTTGCTTCAGCAAACTCGGCTAAAACTTTTGCACCAATCTCTTTATGGGTAATCATACGACCCTTAAAGCGAATAGATACCTTAACTTTATTTCCTTTTTCAAGGAATTTGCGTGCATTGCGAAGTTTTGTATCAAAGTCACCCTTGTCAATAGTTGGACTTAGACGAACTTCTTTTACAGTAACAACACTTTGTTTTTTACGTTGTTCTTTTTGCTTCTTCTGGTACTCAAATTTGAACTTACCGTAGTCCATAATTTTTGCAACAGGCGGTTTGGCTTGGGGTTGAATCAATACTAGGTCAACATTAGCGTTATCAGCCAAAGCTTGCGCTTCACTGAGTGGCTTGATGCCTAGCTGTTCTCCTTCAAGACCAATCAAGCGAACTTCACGTACACGAATCTCATCATTGATGAATAAGTCTTGCTTTGCTATGGTTTTCACCTCTTTTGTTTTATTAGAGAAAAACAATAGCGGACTCGTAAATATACAAGCCCGCACGTTATGATAGCGTTTCTTAGAAACTTTTCATCCGTAGGGCCAGGCAACTTAATGTCACAAGGCGAGAAGCTCTCACTTCTGCTTTTCTCAACTTTTATATGATACCAAGTTTTCTAGCCCTTGTCAAGATAAAAAGTTATTTTTTTGAAAAGTTTCTGCTCATTAACCAACCGTTTCGATTTTCCAACTATCTAACCCCTTAAAGCGTATAGCTCCTTGATGGTCAGTTCTATAAACTTTGCTATTGATACCTTCCAGTCGTGTCAAGGTTTCCTGATGGGGTAGTTTGGTTCGATTGTTCTTTCCAACTGAGATGAGAGTCATCTCTGGTTTGAGCTGTTCTAAAAAGGCTGAACTTGATAATTTTTTAGATCCATGTTGGCCAACTTTCAAAACATCCACCTCTAGGTCAGGATATTGCTTTAGAAGATCCTTCTCTCCTTTCTCCTCCAAATTTCCTGTGAAAAGAAAGTGCTTATCCAAGAGTTTTCCATACAGAACTAGAGAATCTTCATGACCTCCATCTCCAATTTTCCTTGGAGATAAGACTTCTAACTGACTTCCAAAAATTGGAAGGTTCTCTCCTGTTGTCACACTGCGCACCTTGGTTTGAGTTGCCTGTAGTTCTGCTACAAATTCCTTCTGTTTCAAACTGCCTTTGGACACTAAAATTTCGCCTACATGGAAAGCCTTGGTCATCTCCAACAAATCTCCAACATGCTCCTTATCTGTATTGGTCAAAATTAGCTGGTCAATCTTGGCTACTCCTCGACTTTTGAGATAGGGAATCAAGGTTCGCTGTGCATTGCTGGTCGTCGCCTTTTCTTGCCATTTTTCGATTTTCTTATCAGATTCTGCCTTGCCACCTACATCTATGAGAATGGTCTTCCCAGTTACATCCCTTAGGAAAATACTTTCCCCTTGCCCAACATCCAGCATGGTAATTTCATTTTCCAGTGGATGCTTGGTCAGGAGAAAGAGACTTGTAATCAATAAGCTCAATACCGTTAGTCTTTTAATGTTTTTCCTCAAATCATAGACCAAAGCCAGGGAAATTAATAATAAGATTAAAAGCCATGCATTGGGTTGTCCAAAGACTAGAGGTCTACTCGCCACCTGTGACACCAAGCGAATCATCCCTTCCAACCATTCAAAAATAAAATTTAGCTGAATGACTGGATAGAGAAAGGAAAAGACAAATAAGATAGACAAGAGCGGTAAGAAGACCAAGTCAAAAAGAAAGGAAAAGACAAAGGTCAAAAGGATGGACCAAGGCTGAAATTCCGCGAAATAGAAGGATAAAATAGGCAATATTCCTAAGGAGATGACTAAACTTTCTCTGGCAACAGCCTTGAGTCCCTCTCCTTCTTTGCTGGTCATGGTCAAGATAAAAGCATAAGCGCAGGACAAGACTCCTCCTGCAGTCAGGAAAAAGTTAGGCATGACAATAAAGAGGACAAGCACCGTCAAGGCAAAATTATCCAAGCCCTTAACACCATGTTGAGCCAGTAGCTTCTGCAAGAGACTGCGAATAACCGATGCTGAAAATCCTGTCAGACCAGCATAGAGAAGGGAAAAGGGATAAGTCAGCCACTTCAACTTTTCTTGGGTCAAGCCCAATCGCAAGAGTAGTTTCTTAAATCCATCCATGAAAAAACCTACCTGCATCCCCGATAAGGCAAAGAGGTGGATAATTCCTAAACTAGAATAAAGCTCATTCATCTCCTCAAAATCTGTATCCAGATGCCCTAACAAGAGCCCCGTCATGTAATTGCGCATAGGAACTGGAAAATGTGTCTTAATCCAAACTACAGCCTTTCGACGTAAACTGGACAGGTTTTCACCTATATCCCAACTGCCAACCTTTTGAAGTGACTGGATTTTTTTGATATTGAGAATCTGGTAAATTCCCTGAGTCTTCAGATAGGCTTGGTAGTCAAAGCCACCAAAATTTCTCTGCCCTTCTGGCTCCGAAAGCTTCCCTTCTAGTCCTATCTCATGAAGGTCGGTTAAAGCTTGAAAGGCTTCTTTCTCCTCCTCGGACTGGAGTTTATAATAGACTTGAAAAATGCGTCTATCAGACTTGCCACGAAAGGACAGACTATCACCATTGATCTTAACAGTGTCAGGCAAAATCCGTACCCTTTCAACAGAATCCGCCAAATTTTGACTCGCTCGACTCTGTTGCCAATTTTGAAACAGAAACCAGAAGGCAAAGATTCCGCAAATAACTAGAACTTTTACAGCAGGTTTCCAAGGAAATTGGATAAAGAGACAGACGAGCAGAAAAACGAAGCCCAACAAAGCAAGATAGGATGCTGAAAAAATGGCGTAGTAAAGCCAGAGTAATAGAAAACTCAGATAGATTAAGGGAATAGAGAACTTCTTAATCCACTGTAACATAGTCTTTTAACTTTTCTATCGTTTTGGCACCAATGCCAGAGACCTTCTTGAGCTCATCAACCGACTTGAATTTCCCATTTGTTTCACGATGGTCGATAATGTCCTGAGCTCGTTTTCCTCCCAGTCCCTTAACCTGTTTAAGCTCTTCCAGACTGGCCTTGTTGAGATTGACCTTCTTGTCCTTACTTGTTGAAGAAGCCGTCCCCGAACCTGCCTGTTGACTAGCTGATTCTTCTCCCTTAGTTGGAACGTAAACCAGAGCCTCATCACTAACTTTCTGAGCTAGATTGAGCGACTTGCTGTCTGCTTGCTCTGTCAAGCCACCTGCCTTCTGAACGGCATCATTGACCCGACTACCTACAGGCAAATCATAAATTCCAGGTGCTTTAACAGCGCCTTTTACATCTACTGTGATTAGATCTTGTTCAACCGGTTCTTCCTTTGCTTCCTTCTTCACATCCTTTTCGGTCGATGAATCCTTGGAAACAGCTGCAACTTCTGCCTGCAAATTCGTTTCCTTGACAGGTGTTTCTGGAGCTGGCTTTAGCAGGAAAAATCCGCCTACAAGCAAGCCCAGACCAGTACAGATGACAATAATTTTATACTCTTTGATTTTTTCGATAATTGCTTCCATATTTTCTCCTCTCTTAGATTATTCGTAAGAGGAAGAAAAAACAGTTGAAAATTTCTTCTCAACTGCTTATTTATTTGCAAAATAGTCTTCCTTAGTCAAGACATAATGAACTCTTGTGATAATTCGACCTGGTTCTTTATTATCCATTCTGGCATAGGGTTCTTCGTGGGAAAAACGCATACCTGATTTCTCCATGACCTTGCCAGATGCGGGATTGTCTTTGTCATGAAGAGCGGTCAACTTGTTCATTCCTATCTTCTCAAAAATTAGCTTAATTACGGCACGATTGGCTTCTGTCGTCAAACCTTGATTCCAATACTTTTGGTTGATAATATAACCAATAGCTACCTTCTTAAGAACAGAATCAATCTTGTGCAAGTCAATGGTTCCGATAAACTCTCCAGTACTTTTTAGTTCTATTCCCCAGCGTCCCAAGGGATTAGCCAAGTAGAACTGAGCAATGTTATTCTTGGTTTCTTCCAAGCTTTGATTGGTTGGAAAAGTGTAACGTGTATTATCCTTGTCCGAGGCATAGGCAAACATCGCTTCCGCATCATCCAAGGTTACAGGTCTAAGCAATAAACGCTCTGTCTCGACTATGGGATACTGGGCTAGTTTTAAAAAGATTGATTCCATACGTTTTCTCCACTTGAAAAGTTTCTAACTAATATAAGGATATTGAATGAAACATTTAAAAAGCAAATTTATACTTAGTATTGAGATAACTTTAAGTACAAAAGAACTATCCTTCAGACAGAGGTTGAGGATCTAATTCTTCACTCTCTGCCTTTTTCACTGGAGCTGGTTCATAAGCTCGGATAATTTGAGCGACAACTGGATGGCGAACCACATCCTTGGCTGAAAAGTGAACAAAGTCAATTTGATGGATATTCTTGAGTTTCTCTTGAGCATCAATCAAACCGGACTTGACATTACGTGGCAGGTCAATCTGACTGATATCTCCATTGACAATCATCTTAGAATTAAAGCCTAAACGAGTCAGGAACATCTTCATCTGCATGATGGTCGTATTTTGCGCCTCATCTAGAATGACAAAGGCATCATCCAAGGTTCGTCCACGCATGTAGGCAAGGGGCGCAATTTCGATAATTTCTCGCTCCATGAGACGAGTCGTCTGGTCTTTCCCAAGAATCTGATATAAGGCATCGTAAACAGGACGAAGGTAAGGATCCACCTTCTCCTTGAGATCACCCGGAAGAAATCCTAGACTTTCACCTGCTTCCACTGCTGGACGAGTCAGGATAATCCGCTTGACCTGCCCACGTTTAAGAGCTGTCACTGCCAAGGTCACTGCAAGAAAGGTCTTCCCTGTCCCTGCTGGTCCGATTCCAAAGGTCACATCATGCTGTTTGACACTGTCCACATAAAGCTTTTGACCCAAGGTTTTGACACGAATAGGCTTCCCTGTATTGTCTTTGATAATTTCTTCTTCGTAAAGGGCGACAAACTTGTCGATTTCATCGTTTTTGACCATGCTAATCGCAGTCACCACATCTGGCGTGCCAACCGTCATCCCTCGATTCACCAAAACCATCAAGGCTTGGATAACCTGACGTGCTTCCTCACAGGCAGTCTCTTCTCCCAAAACCTGCACAATCTCCGTACGAGCATGAATCACAACATCAAGCTCTTCTTCCATCAAACGAAGATGGCGTTCATTGGAACCAAAAAGATGAAACAGGTCATCTGGATGACTCAGTTGAATGTCAATTGAATGTTCCTTCAAATAAAGAACCTCTCTAATCCGTTTATTTCTTTTTATTATAGCAAAGGGATGGATAAATTACTAGCCCAAACCCAATGAATAAAGTCTAGTGTTCTAAGTATTCTTGCCAAATAGAGTCAAAGTCTCCTAGGTTGAAAGAGAAACTGGCATGTTCTTCCAAAAAGCGACTGACCTCATCAAAATCATCTGAGTGTTTTGGAAATGTTGACTCTTCAAAAGCTAGGTCTGCCAAGATGGCTTTGGGACTGTTACTTTTAGGATTGCGCTCAGTCATGAGCCAAGTGTAAAATGATTTTCTCATATACCACCCTAAATCAACTCTGTACCAAACTGGTCTTGCTTGATTTTGCCAGCCTTCATCAAGCCACCGAGTGCTTTCTTAAACTGACCTTTAGAAATACCAAAGGTTGCTTTAATGTCGTCTGGAGATGACTTATCATTTAAGGTCATGAACCCCCCATTACTTTCCAAGTAGGTCAAAATCATCTGAGCATCATTTTCCAACATTTCAAATGAACGTGGTTTGAGGGAGAGGTTCAAAGTACGGTCCACTTCACGGAAACCAATGACTCGCGCATCTAGGACTTGCCCCAAACGTGGTTCTGCATAACGCTCACTTGGGTGAATAAAACCAAGCATATTATTTTCTGGTAGGTAAACAAAAGTTCCTGACAGCTTGAGGCGGTATACAATGGCTGGCCAGTTTTGATTCTGCATGTTGTTGTAAGCAGGACGAGCAAGACGTTGGAAGTCTTCTTGATAGGCCAAAAGTCCCCAGATACGGTCTTTCTTGTCCACTTCAAGACGGATGTAGAGTTGGTCGCCTTTCTTAGGCCAGAGTTCCTTGAGCTCAGGAAGAATATCGAGTGACACAACGATTTCCTTGTCAGGAAGACCTGTATCTACAAAAACACCCAAGTCCTTACGAACCTCTGTGACACGTCCCCAACCAAATTGGTCCTGAGTAGCAGTCACTTCTAGAGTCGTCAAGCGGAGTTTTTGATTCATATCTGTATAGGCGAAACCTTTAACCGTATCCCCTACTGTATGCTGACCTTCTTCCTTGGCAAGCGCATAGGTTTGGCCATCCTTTTGCACAAAGTAAAAACGGTCATTTTCATCGATGATGAGTCCAACGATAAAACTTGCAAGATTTGTATTCATATTTCCTTCTTTCGAATAAAACTCAGCCAGCAATGCCAACTGAGTTTTTCTGTTTATTTTTAGACTTCCAAAAGTTCTTTTTCTTTGTTGGCAGTCATGTCGTCGATGTGCTTGACAGCATCGTCTGTTACTTTTTGAATATCTTTTTCAAGAGTCTTCAATTCGTCTTCAGTGATTTCTTTTGCTTTTTCTTGTTTCTTAGCTTCGTCCATAGCATCGCGACGGATATTGCGGACAGCCACTTTAGCATTTTCACCGACCTTCTTCACTTCTTTAGCAAGGTCACGACGAGTTTCTTCTGTAAGAGCTGGGATAACCAAGCGAATCACAGAACCGTCATTCGCTGGTGTGATACCAAGATCAGAAGCGTTCAAAGCACGTTCGATGTCTTTCAATGAAGACTTGTCAAATGGTGTTACCAACAAAACACGCGCTTCTGGAATCGTAATTGAAGCGATTTGGTTAAGAGGAGTTTCGACTCCATAGTATTCTACATGTACACGGTCAAGCAAGCTTGCATTGGCACGACCGGCACGGATAGCACCAAATTCACGAGCAAGTGAGTGGTGAGATTGGGTCATTCTCTCTTTAGCTTTTTCAATAATTGCGTTAGCCATAATCTTTCTTATTCCTTTTCTTCGATATTGTTTGAAACTGTTGTTCCGATATTTTCACCAAATACGACACGTTTGATGTTGCCTGGTTGGTTCATGTTGAAGACAACCAAGTCAATGTCGTTATCCATTGAGAGGGTTGAAGCTGTTGAGTCCATGATACGAAGACCTTTATTGATAACGTCACGGTGGGTCAATTCTTCAAACTTAACGGCTGTCTTGTCTTTCTTAGGATCGGCATTGTAAACACCATCGACACCGTTTTTAGCCATAAGAATAGCATCTGCTTCGATTTCAGCTGCACGAAGGGCCGCTGTTGTATCTGTTGAGAAGTAAGGTGAACCAATTCCGGCACCAAAGATAACGATACGGCCTTTTTCAAGATGACGAAGGGCACGTCCACGTACGTAAGGCTCTGCCACTTGTTGCATAGCAATAGCTGTTTGCACACGTGTATCAACCCCAACTTGTTGCAATGAATCTGCCATCACAAGAGCATTCATCACGGTCCCAAGCATTCCAGTGTAATCGGCCTGAACGCGGTCCATTCCTGCTTCTGCAGCAGGTTCTCCACGCCAGAGATTTCCTCCACCGATAACAAGGGCAATTTCGATACCTAAGCTATGAACTTCTTGAATCTCTTTTGCGATTGTTTGAACTGTTTGGATATCAATCCCTACGCCACGTTCACCGGCAAGGGCTTCACCTGATAACTTGATTAAAATACGTTTATACTTGGGATTCGCCATTTTCACTCTCCTTTTTTTATCCTACCTATTTTATCACAATTTCTAAGATTTTTATAGTATCGTGAGCAATTCTTTCAAAAAAATTAGACTGTTAAAAATTCCTCTAAGTCGCTAAGAGCACGCTCTGCAATTTTTTCATAACGAGCCTTCTTATCACGAATACGTTCGCCTTCCAACTCCTTGATGATTCCAAAATTGACATTCATTGGTTGGAAATGTTTGCTATCTGCATGAGTGATGTAATGAACTAGACTTCCAATCGCTGTTGTCTCTGGGAAGATAGCCTGGCTTTCTCCCTTGAAAAGACGAGCCGCGTTAATTCCCGCAACTAATCCTGACGCAGCTGACTCTACATAGCCTTCCACACCCGTCATTTGACCAGCAAAGAAAAGATTTGGCTGTTTCTTAGAACGATAGGTTTGCTCAAGAAGATTTGGTGAATCCATATAAGAATTGCGGTGCATGACACCATAACGTACAAACTCCGCATTTTCAAGGCCTGGAATCATTTGGAAGACACGCTTTTGTTCTCCCCATTTGAGGTGGGTCTGGAAACCGACGATATTGTAGAGACTACCAGCCGCGTTGTCCTGACGAAGCTGAACAACCGCATAAGGTGTTTTGAATTCTCCATCACGAGGGCCTGTATAATCGTCTGGATACTCAAGGCCGACTGGTTTCATAGGGCCATAAAGCATAGTTTTAATGCCACGTTTGGCCATGACTTCGATTGGCATACATCCTTCAAAGTACTTTTCTTTTTCAAAGGAATTAAGCGGTGCTTCTTCCGCATTGACCAAGGCTTCATGGAAATCCATAAACTCTTGCTTGGTCATGGGAGCGTTGAGATAAGCGGCTTCTCCCTTATCATAACGAGATTTGAGATAAACCTTGCTCATATCGATGGTGTTGACATCGATAATAGGCGCTGCCGCATCATAGAAATAGAAACCATCGCCGTCATTAAGAGCATGAATCTTCTCAGCTAGGGTATCGCTGGTCAAAGGACCAGTCGCCACAACTGTAATAACATCTGTCGGCAATTCTGTAATTTCATCACGCACTACTTCAATCAAGGGGTGGTTGGCAACTTTTTCAGTCACCATCTGTGAGAAACCATCTCGGTCCACAGCAAGCGCACCACCTGCAGGAACACGTGTTGCTTCAGCAGATTCTAAGATAACAGAACCCAAGCGACGCATTTCTTCCTTGAGAAGACCAACTGCATTTGTCAAAGCATCCCCACGTAAGGAATTAGAACAAACCAATTCAGCAAAATTGTCTGTTTTGTGTTGAGGTGTTGACTTGACACCACGCATTTCATAAAGTTTAACTGGAATACCACGCTCTGCGATTTGGTAGGCTGCTTCAGAACCTGCCAAACCAGCACCGATAACATTGATATAAGATTGAGACACGACACTAATACCTCGTTGGGTGGGACATAAGTCCATGTCAAAACACCCCACTGGACTGTTTAACACCCACAAATCTTTCTATTTTTTTCTTCTACTAGTATAACAAAAAAAGGGAAGAAGGCAAACTTCCCTGTTTAGTCATTTTCTTGATTTTCTTCCCAGTCGTGATAGGCAGCGTAGAGTTGACTCTTATTCCACTGGTAAATCTTAGCGACTTCCTTGATAGCTTGATTTTTCTTCATGCCTTGCTGGATACGGGCTTGGATTTCTAAGAACAAGTCCTCCTCATCTTTTTCCTCCACATCTTGGCTGGCACCTTCAACAATGAGAAGGCATTCGCCCTTGAGTGGCGTTGCAGCGATACTTTCCAGCAATTCAGAAATGGTACCTCTTTGGTATTCTTCATAGATTTTAGTCAATTCCCTGACTAAAACGACCGAGCGGTCACTATAGACTTCTAGCATATTTTCTAACGTATCTGCCACACGATGAGGCGATTCATAGAAAATTTGAGTTTCAGGATAGTCTTTTTTCGAGTCAAAAAATTGCTTTTGCTGGCCTGATTTTCTCGGTAAAAAGCCGTAAAAGATATGTGGCTGTGGCGCTAAACCACTGGCAATCAAGGCAGAAATTCCTGCAGAGGCACCTGGAACAGTCACAACCGCAATTTCTTCCTCAATTGCTGCCTTAACCAAATCATGACCAGGGTCTGAGATGCTAGGCAGACCCGCGTCGGATACCTGAGCAATACTTTGCCCTGCTTTCAGGAAACCAATCAAATCAGGAATCTTTTCCTTGGCATTGTGCTCATGAAAACTGATTTGCTTGGTAGAAATGTCAAAATGCTTGAGCAATAGACCTGTATTGCGCGTGTCCTCAGCAGCAATCCAGTCCACTTCTTTCAAGGTCTGAATAGCTCGAAAGGTCATATCATCTAGATTTCCAATCGGCGTTGCCACTAGGTACAACTTGCCGTAGGGAGACTCCCCCTTAAAACTTTTTTGAATCTGCATGCCTACTCCCTGTATAACAACTCGTCACAGAACATACATTCCTCGTCCTGCTCTCGACGTTGTCCATAAAAATCATTACATACGTGAAAACCATCTTTATAAATTCGACGGACACTTTCGCGAACATGTTTAGCCTTGACGGGAGCATCTGCTTCCACCTCACCCAAGCGTTCTCGCAACTTACTATTTTCCAAGCGAAGAGCTGTATTTTCTTCTACTAGGCTCTTGAGATTTTTCTTGATGGCTTCCACATCGGCCAAGGTTACCAATAACTGTTGGGAAAAATCGTCTAGCGCGTCAAATAATTCTTTTTTGTCCATAAAACAGCCCTTTCCTTTCTTTATCGATCATTTTTGAGTTTATATTTCTTTCAAGACCAGATATTCCATGGCATTTTGAAAGCTGACATTAGCTTGCCACATTTTTCTAGCTTCTAGCAAATCTTGTAAAATCACTCTTACTCTTGCTTGTAGGATATCTTGTCCACAGAGAACTTCAAGAATCCGTAAAACCTGATCTTGTTTTTCCTTGTCATCTGCCAAGCTAGCTAGTTTGGCAACTTGCAAATAACTTTCTTTTTTCTTAGCCACTAACCAAGTCAGCAGGCGTTCACTTTCATCAACCAAGGTCCAAAAACTTGCCTGATTAGCTAATTTTTCTGCTTCAGCTCGCGATTGACTAAACTGAGCTAGGAGAGTCGCTTTTTTCTTAACCAGTCCCATTTGTTCTAAGAGCAAGATGAGCTTCTCTTCTTGTTTTTTAAAGTGAAAAATTTGCGTCCGACTTCGGATTGTAGGTAAAATCTTCTCCTCATCACTGGTCAAGAAGAAAATGTAAACCTCACTCTGGGGTTCTTCGATGACCTTGAGCAGAGAATTGGCTGCATTAGGATGCATTTTCTCAGCTTGCTCGATAATAAAGACCTGTTGCTGACTTTCAATCCCTGCTTGAGAAAACTGCCCCACCAATTCTCGAATGCGTTCTGTCTTGATGACCTGATTGACTGGCTTAATTAAGCTGACATCGGGAAATTCTCTCTGTTCAATCAGCTTGCAGTTTCGACATTTCTCACATGGTAAAACGCCTACCTTATCCGTACAAAAGAGGCTCTTAGCTAAAAATTGCGCCATTTCCAAGCTTCCAAAGAAACCTGAAAAGAGATAGGCATGATTGAGCTGGTCTTGTTCTAGGATACGGACAAAGCGATCAAACTGGGCTGGTTGCCAAGCCTTTAGTTGATCTTGTTTCATCTTGTCAAGCCCATTCTGTCAAACAAGACAGCCTTGGTAGTTTCCACAACCTGCTCCAAAGGCAGACTAGCATCAATCTTGACAATGCGATTTCCTTCTTTTTCCAGTAGATAAAGATAGCCTTGACGGACTTTCTTATGCAAGTCCAACCCTTCCAAGTCCAAACGATTGACCTCGCGGTCACTATTAGCAGCAATGCGAGCCAGTCCTTCTTCCACCTCGATGTCAAAATAGAGTGTCAAATCGGGTTTGAGGCCATCTGTCGCAAAGCGATTGAGCCAATCAATGGCTTCAATGTCCAAGCCACGACCAAATCCCTGATAGGCAAGAGAACTATCGATGAAGCGGTCCATAATGACCAACTTGCCAGCTTCAAGTGCTGGAAGAACTTTTTCCACCAAGTGCTGTCTGCGACTAGCAATATAAAGAAGCAACTCTGTCTTCGCATCCATCTGAGTATGACTTGGATCCAAAATTACTTCCCGAATCTTCTCCCCAATCAAGACTCCGCCAGGTTCACGCGTCGTCAGCACCTCTACCCCTTTTTCCTCTAAAATTGGTAACAGTGCCTCTAAAACACTGGTCTTTCCTGCTCCCTCTGGTCCCTCAAGAGAGACTAAAAATCCTTTTGACATGTCTAACTCATTTCTTTTTTACTACTTCTATTCTATCAAAAAAATGGGGGTTTGTGACAATCTTTTTGTCTTCTCATTTCAACCACCATAAAAGAGGCAGACAAAACTACCTCTTATTTACCCAGTTCTTGTGTTCGTTTGTAGGCTTGATGAACTGCATCCATGACCGTTCCTCGAAAAGCATGCGCTTCTAGGCTTGCTACACCAGCGATAGTCGAACCGCCTGGGCTACAAACTTGATCTTTTAAGACCCCAGGATGTTCTTGGCTTTCTAGGACCAATTGCCCAGCTCCTACCACAGTTTGGGCTGCCATTTTCAGTGCTATTTCCCGTGGCAATCCCGTCTGAACACCTGCATCTGCCAAGGCTTCGATAAAGAGATAGACAAAGGCCGGTCCACAGCCTGCAAGACCTGTCGCTGCGTCGATTAAGCCTTCTCCCAGTTCAACCAAGAGACCAGCCTTGGATAAAAGCTGACAAAATAGCTCACTGTCCTCAGCCCTGCAATTAGAAGACAAGGCATAGCTAATCACTCCTTGACCGATAGAAGCAGGAGTATTTGGCATCATACGAATAATTCTGTGTTGATTTGGGATAAGACTTGCTAGTTTTTCTAAAGTCAATCCAGCTGCCATGGAAATCAAAAGAAGACTTTCTCTTTTTTCAAGGATGGTCTGGTATTGAGAAAGCAGTTCAGAAAACTGAGCAGGCTTAACTCCTAGAAAAATCACATCTGCTTCTGCAAAGATTTCGTCATTGCTAGAAGTCTGACCACCGAAGTTGGCGATGAAAGCATCCACCTTAGCTTGACTACGATTGGCAAGGAGAATCTGAGCACCCGTCTTGGCCTGCAAAACAGACTTGGCCAAACTAGCACCCATATTCCCCAAACCGATAAATCCAATCTTCATCTCTTACTCCCTTATCTGTCCTTCACCAGTGACCACATACTTGTAGCTGGTCAACTCTTTCAAGCCCATTGGACCACGCGCGTGCAGTTTCTGAGTAGAAATCCCCATTTCACAACCCAGACCAAATTGGCCACCATCTGTGAAACGAGTTGAAGCATTGACATAAACCGCTGCTGAGTCCACTTGATCTGTAAAGTATGCTGCTGCTTCAGCATTTTCCGTCACAATGGCATCCGAATGATGGGTACTGTGGGTTTCAATATGGGCAACCGCTTCTTCTAAACTGCTCACAACCTTAACAGCTAATACATAGTCTAAAAACTCGGTGTCAAAGTCTTGAGCTTCAGCCGCTTGACCAGAAACAAACTGGCTTGCTTTGCTATCAAGTCGGAATTGAATTGGTTCCAGCCCAGCTTCTTTACGCTCTGCAACTAGAACTTGCTCCAAGCGAGGAAGGAAGCTTGCTGCCTTGTCTTCATGAACCAGCAGAACCTCCATGGCATTACAAACAGAAGGACGACTGGTTTTAGCATTGTTGATGATAGACAGAGCCTTGTCTTCGTCTGCATCCTTATCGACATAAACATGGACAATCCCAGTTCCTGTCTCGATAACTGGTACGATAGCATTTTCAACCACTGCATTGATCAAACCAGATCCCCCACGAGGAATGAGAAGGTCTAGATAGCCCTTTGCCTTCATCATGGCATAGCTGCTTTCTCGGCTGGTATCTTCCACTAGTTGAATCACATCTGGATGAATGGTAGTCGTCTCCAAGCCCTTCTTCAAGGCTGTGACAATGGCATGGGCTGTTTGATAGGCGTCCTTACCACTACGAAGAACAACTGCATTTCCACTTTTAAGAGCCAAAGCAGCTGCATCAGACGTCACATTTGGACGGCTTTCATAGATAATACCAATAACTCCCATAGCTACACGTTTCTTTGTGATAACCAAACCATTTTCAAGCTGATTGATTTCTAAAATTTCACCGATTGGATCTGGTAAAGCAACCACTTCACGAATCCCAGTTGCCATCGCTTCTATACGACTTGCATCCAAATAAAGACGATCCAGCATCACATCTGAGATTTTACCCTTAGCAGCTTCCATATCAAGGTCATTTGCCGCTAAAATCTCCTCAGTAGCTGCTAATAAATGATCAGCCATGGCTAGCAAGGCTTGGTTTTTCACCTCTTCACTAGCTGTGTTGATTGATTTTTTAACAGCCTGTACCTGTTCAAATTGTTCTTGTGTACTTACCATAGTTTACCTCTAAAATTCTGTAAAGAGTAGTTGGATTTCAGGAGTAATGGAAATCCAGTCGTCACGGTGAATCAAGACACCCTTAGCTTTTTGAGAACGCAACATATCCTCCAGAGCAGAGGCTCCAAATTGCACGCGTCCTTTTCCAAGCGATTTGCCACTCTCCTTGTCAAATACTGTCACGATATCACCGTAAGAAAAGGCTCCTTCTGCTTCAACAATACCAGATAAAAGCAGACTCTTTCCATGTTGGGAGAGAGCTTCTGCAGCCCCTTTATCAACCCAGATAGAACCCTGACTCTGAGCATAGAAGGCCAGCCATTGTTTCTGGGTGCGAAGTCCCTTCTCTTGCGCGACAAAGTAGGAACCATCCTTGGTCTCCTCAGCCGCTTCAATCATGGTATCTGGTTTTAAGGATGAGCAGATATAAACAGGAACTCCTGATTCTGTCGCAATAGTTGCAGCCTTGATTTTGGTTAACATGCCACCTGTTCCGTTTGAAGAACCAGCTCCACCAGCCATATCAATAATCTCACGATTGATGGTCTCGATTTTCTCCAAGCGTTTGGCTCTTGGATCTGAATTAGGATTTCCTGTATAGAGGCCGTCTACGTCTGTCAAGAGGACTAAAAGGTCAGCTTGGACCATGGCTGCTACCTGAGCACTCAGAGTGTCATTATCCCCAACCTTGAGTTCATCAATAACAACACTATCATTCTCGTTGATGATAGGAATCGCCCCACGACTAAGTAAAACAGACAAAGCCTGATGGGCATTTTTATAACGGCGCTTATCCACAAAGTCGTCCTGGGTCAGCAAGATTTGTGCAGAAACGATTTGGCGCAAGAGAAGATTGGTCGTGTATTCTTCCAACAAAAGACCCTGTCCTACCGCTGCTGAAGCCTGTTTATCAGCAATCTTTGTCGGACGCTTTTTAAATCCTAAAGCTCCAAAACCAGCCGCAATGGCACCTGACGACACCAAAATCAATTCATGACCAGCCTCGTGCAACATAGCCAATTGCTGGGTAATAGCTTTTACCTTACTACGTGATAAACTCCCATCCTCATTCGTCAGAGAAGAAGTCCCTACCTTAAAGACAATCCGTTTGTATTTCATAGTCTCACTCCGATTCTTCATATTTATCCATTATAACATGAATGACAGAAAATAGAAAAGAGTTGATAGGAAAAAGAAGGCCCTAAAACCTTCTTTTTTACTACTGTTCTGATTCCGATTTGTTTGCACTCGTTTCAGAGCTTTGCGAAATTACTGAAGTCAAATCTTGACTAGTTGAAGAACTTGTAACACTTTCGTTCTGAGTCGTTACTTTATTTTCAAGATCTTTTTTCACTACTTCACTGGATTCTTTTGTCTCTGAATTACTTGTAACTTTAGTTGTAATAGATTTCTCTACCGGAACATCCACTAACCAGGCACCACTTGAATCAACAGTATAACCTTCTGGTGTCTTACCGTTCACAAGTAATTGACCATTTTCTTTCAAGAAGTACCATTTATCCTTGTCCTTGATCCAACCCGCGGCTCGTGAACCGTCTTCCTTGTAGAAATACCAATCGTTTGCCTTTTTAAGCCATCCTTGCTTCATAGCTCCTGAATCTTCTAGATAGTAATGATGACCAGCAACTTCTATCTCACCTGTCTTCATGATACCAGCAGAATCCATATAGTACCAGTTTTCTTTATCTTTTACCCAGCCCGTTTTCATTTCTCCTGATTGGGCAAAGTAATACCATTGGCCCTTATATTGAAGCCAACCTGTCTTCATAGAGCCATCATAATCCAAATAATACCACTGCTCTTTATCTTGAATCCAACCAATTTCCATCTGGTTTTCTTTGTTGAAATAATACCAGATTCCATCGATTTTCTTCCAATTTTTTGCAGCAACACCAGAGTCTGTCAAATAAAACCAACGATTGTTCCATTTTTTCCATTGATTCTGTAACAAGATACCCGTTTGATTGAAGTAATACCATTCACCCTTGATATCATTCCAACCGACAGCATACTCTCCTGTAGAATCAGGTGCTTGATACCACCAGTTTCCATAAGCACTCTTATGCCAACCAGCTTGAAAACTTGGAATCGGATTGTAGGATTTTGAAATATTGACAAACCCATCTTTTCGAATATCAAAAACCGTCGCATCATAGTCTTTGCTGGCTGCGTTTATATGTTGAATTCCCATTGATTCAATCCAGCTAATATATTCCCTATTTATTTCTTGACCGCTATCATACGAACCAATTGGTGAGGAGGAAGTTTGAACAATTATCTCAGGAGACAAATTTTTTATAAAATTTTTTGTATTAGAATTTTTTGTATCTAAATGATGGTTAAACTTCATCAAATCAACTTTTCCAATGAGAGAACCGTACTTGTCTTCTGCTCCATGAACATTATCTAAGTCGCCTCCAAGGTAAATTTTCTTGCCATTAACTTTCACCACACTAATCAAGGAATTGGAATTATCATCCCAAACAGGTTTAAGATTTCCATTCTCATCATATTCATTTTCATAATTATAGAGCTGAATATCCATGTCCCCAAACTGAAAATGAGCATCTCCTTGTGTGATGTTTTGAATCACTGAAACACCTTTTTCTGCGGCAGTCTGTAAAACCTTATCATAGCCATACAGATTATCCCAAAGACGTTCAGGCTTAGTAATACGATTATCACTATATTTCTTAAGATAGACTCGGTCAACTGGATAGGTAGACAGTAATTCATCAACATTTCCAATATGGTCACTGTGGGTATGTGTTACCAAAATAAAATCAAGTTTTTGGGCACCCAATTCCTTCAAACGACGAAAGACACGATCTGTCAGAACATGCTTATAAGTGGTATTGATACCCTGTCTCCATGGATAACGAGAATCACTTCCATCTGGGAAATCATAATCTTCTCCTGTATCCACCATGGCAAAATGTCCATTGCTTTCAAGAATAATCGCATCACTACCACCTTCATGAACATTTATAAAGTGGATTTTATTTCCTGAACTTTCTTGAGCTTGAACATTCCCATACCAGGACAAAGCTAAAAAAGTGCTTGCAAGGGCTAAACTAGTTAATTTCTTTTTCATTCTTACTTTCTCAATCTCTCCAATGTTTCCCTAAAAATCTCTGGGATATCTGCTGTAAATTCCAAGGTCTCACCTGTTCTCGGATGGGTAAATCCTAGCGTCTTGGCATGAAGAAATTGTCCATGTCCTTTCAAAGTCTTGCGAGGACCATAGACTTCATCACCAGCGACTGGATGACCAATATAAGCCATGTGGACACGGATTTGGTGTGTACGCCCTGTCTCCAGTTGCAACTCCACTAAGCTATAATCACCAAAGCGTTCCAAGACGTGGAAACGGGTCACTGCAGGCTTCCCTTTAGCAGTCACAGCCTGTTTCTTACGGTCTTTTTCACTACGGCCAATCGGAGCTTCAATCACACCACGATCATTAGGCAGATTTCCATGAACAATCGCCCAATATTTGCGGAGAGACTTTTTATCCTTGAGTTCTTGGGCAAGTGCTAGATGCGCCTCATCGTTTTTAGCAATCATGAGAAGGCCTGACGTATCCTTATCAATACGGTGAACAATTCCTGGACGCAGAACCCCATTGATACCCGACAAATCCTTAATATGGTACATAAGGGCATTTACCAGAGTTCCACTAGTATGACCAGCACTCGGATGCACAACCATCCCCTGAGGTTTGTTAACGACTGCCACATCCTCATCTTGGTAGATGATTTCTAGCGGAAGATTCTCAGCTACATACTCTAAAACCTCTGGCTCTGGCACATGATAAGTGACGACATCGCCCTCTTGAACTGTGTATTTAGCTTTCTTGACTTGGCCATTGACCAAGACCTGGCCTGATTTGATTTGTTCATTCGCGAGACTGCGTGATAATTCTGTCAAATCCGACAAAGCCTTATCCAAACGCAGGCCACCAGTTTCAATTTTAATTTCCATTTATTTCCTCTTTTAACATTGCAATCAATAAAATAATCACTCCGACCGTCAGATAGCTATCTGCCACATTGAAAATTGCAAAATTGATAAAGTCAAGGTGGAACATATCCACAACAAAGCCCTGACTGATCCTGTCAATAAAGTTTCCAAGACCACCTGCGATTATCAAAGTCAAGCCCAAGACCATCCAGAATGAGTCCTCCATGTGTTTATGTAGATACCAAATGGCACCTACCATAACGACCAGTGTAATGATAGCAAATAACCACTGCTGGTCTTGTAGCATCGAAAAGGCTGCCCCTCGATTTTGCAGGTAGGTCAAACTAACGAAATTGGGAATCCAAGAACGAACTTCACCCAGTGGAATCTGTTGGACGATATAGGATTTTACCAACTGATCCAGCCCAATCAAAAGCAGTACAATGACTGCCACTATTCCTCTTTTTTTCATGATTTCCTCTTTTGATCAAAATATTCTTGCATGACTTCTACGAAGAGAGTCCCAGCTTGACTGAGCTCCACTTCTTCACGTTTAACATAGACCATGTGATTATCCAGTTCATCCTTGAGACGAATAACTGTAATGCCATTGACACTATCACTATCTAAAAATCCAGAACCTGTTGCATAAGCATCCGTCCGCTCCAAAATACCATTCAAAGTAGCACGATCTGTCACATTGAACATCTGTGAGCTAGCGCTGGTATCAACAAAGTTCTCTGAATAATAAAGGTACTCGTCTTTCTCTTGTGTAAAACGAACTGTCGGTAGATCTGCTAAATCCTCCATAACCAATTCCTCTTTCTGAGCCAAAGGATGCCCCTCGCGGAGATAAATATGGGTATGGAAGGGAATCAATTCAATGACCTCAAGACCTAGCTTTTCAACCCGTTGCATAATCCCCTTTTTGTTTTGATTATTAAGGTAGATAATCCCAATCTCACTATGCCCTTGGGCTACTTCGTCTAAGATTTGAACAGTAGTTGATTCAAAAATACGAAAGTTCTTATAGTCAGGATAGCGCTCTGAAAAGGCCGTAATAGTTGGTGGTAAAAAGTCATAGTGCTGGCTAGCAATGGAAAATTCATCCTTTTCTTCCTCAGGATTGGCATACTGATTTTGAAAAATATCAAATCCCTTGACCAATTCTTGCGCTTTTTCATAGAATTCCATACCACGACGGGTCAAGAAAGTCCCTGAGCTGGTCCGACGGAAAATCTTAAAGCCCAACTCTTTTTCCAAATCACGAACAGAAATAGACAGACTCGGCTGACTAACATACATCTTTTCAGCAGCTTCACGGAAAGTACCACTATTGGCAATGGCAACAACATAGCGTAATTGTTGAATGTTCATCTTCTACCCCCAACTTCTTTATCTTTTCATTATACCATATTTTAGAAGTTTTCCATCGAAGAAAAATAATGTCACTCATAAAATTCATCTACACTAAGAACGAAAAAATCATGGGTATCAAAACAAAAAAAGAGGCTCTCCGAAAACTCGGAAAGCCTTAGTTTATGCTACTTCTAGCTTCCTCGCCTTTATATTTCAAGGCTCGGGATAAAAAGGTTCACTGGACCTTTTTATTTAGCGATTGGGTAAACAGAAACTTGTTTTTTATCGCGTCCTTTACGTTCAAAGCGTACTACGCCTTCAACTTTAGCGAACAAAGTATCGTCTCCACCACGTCCAACGTTTACACCTGGGTAGATGTGTGTACCACGTTGACGGTAAAGGATTGATCCACCTGTTACAGTTTGTCCGTCAGCTGCTTTAGCTCCAAGACGTTTCGCTTGTGAATCACGTCCGTTTGATGTAGAACCTCCACCTTTTTTGTGGGCGAAAAGTTGCAAGTTGTTAAGAGTCATTTTTAACATAATGTTTTCCTCCGTGTTAGTTTTCTGTGATAACTCTGGTTTGGACGAACTCAGAAGAGTTCTCCGATAAGTTTGCCATACCTAAGAAAAATGATTCAAAGAATAACTGGGTCATTTCTCTCTGGTGTGAAGGAAGATCTTTTGGAATTTCAACCATCAGATAGCCACCTTCATCTTCGTTTAATTCTAGGATTGGTTCATAGCCTGCAAATTTCTCAATAGAATTGATAAAGTTAATGGCAAGCGTAGAAACCGATGCACACACGACATCTAAGCCGTATTCGCCACTCTCGGCGTGTCCAGTAATTTCCGCACTCCTCAGCTCGCCATCTTCGGCTCTCTCAAAGACTGCTTGTATCATGTGTTCTCCTTAAAATTAAGCGTTGATTGCGTTGATGACAACTTTTGTATATGGTTGACGGTGACCTTGTTTACGGTGGCTACCTTTTTTAGGTTTGTACTTGTAAGTAACAACTTTCTTTTGTTTTCCTTGTTTTTCAACAGTTCCAACTACAGTAGCTCCAGCAACAAGTGGAGTTCCGACAACAGTGTTTTCACCACCAACAAGAACAACTTCGTTAAAAGTAACTTCTTGACCAGCTTCAACGTTCAATTTTTCAACGTAAACTGCTTGACCAACTTCAACTTTAACTTGTTTTCCGCCAGTTTTGATAATTGCGTATGTGCTCATTATGCACCTCCTATGATTTTTATGGGTTTCCCCGAATTTTTGTGAAGACTCGCCTAGCATCGTGGGACGAACCACTTAAACTTGAATAATCAAGCAACGATGTTCGTGCGGTTGCACAGGAACGTGCATAGTCAACTCTTCAAGTATAGCATATCTCCTGTTTTCTTACAAGTAATAACACCTAAAATGAAGCTTTTTCTTTTACTTTTTTCTGCAACTTGGCAAAAAGCATGCTGAGGTAAAAAATGCTCATCATAATAGGAACACCAAGAATAGTCTTTTCATGATAGAAAATCGTCAAATAGGCTGAAAAGACAACGCCAAGAACAAAACTACTAAGAAGGCTAACAAATATAAACCCTTCACGTAAAAAAGGAGTGTGCTTGGTCCGGAAATAATCTCCAAAAGCCAGCATGGTCCGTTTGATGTTCCCTGTCATAAAAGCGTTATTGTAGGCAATACCCGACACTTCTCCAAAAGCAGTTGTCACCAACCCCATACAGAAGGCCAAGGGTGGCACTAGATAGATATTATCTACCGTCTGCGGCACAAAACCAATAATTATTGATAAGATTGCCAAAGGAATCAGTGACAAAATTGGTTTTTTCACAATTCTCAATTTTTCCTTATAAATCGTTAGTAAAAAGACCCCCATCATAAAAGCTAGCAATGTGAGAACCTTGTCCCTAACATCTGAAACATTATTTTGAATTAATTCTACTGAAAGAAAGACGACATTCCCAGTTTGTCCAGCTACAAGAGTATTCCCTCGCACAATAAAAGTATAGGCATCTACATATCCTGCACAAAAAGTCAAAAAAAGCGCTAACCTCTTAGACTGACGTGATATTTTTCTTATAGGTAATAACCTCATTTTCCCTCCCATTTCATTTACTCATCTCATTATTGTACCACTTTCTTTGGAAAAGACCTAGTAGCTTATTTGAAATTTTTTCCCCTCTGTTGGATAGTCCCGTCTATCTATGTTATAATGAAAGAAGGATTTGAAATTGGAAAAGGAGTAACTATGCTTAAATTAGGTGTCATCGGAACAGGGGCTATCAGCCACCACTTCATAGAAGCAGCCCATACCAGTGGAGAATACAAGATGGTCGCAGTTTATTCTAGAAAGATAGAAACTGCAGCAACCTTTACTTCTCGCTATCAGGATATCCAACTCTTTGATCAATTAGAGGACTTCTTCAAGAGCTCCTTTGATGTGGTCTATATTGCTAGTCCAAACTCCTTGCATTTTGCTCAGGCAAAAATTGCATTGTCTTCAAGTAAACACGTCATTCTTGAAAAGCCAGCTGTCACTCAGCCACAAGAATGGCTGGATTTGGTTCAAACAGCTAATAAAAATCACTGTTTTATCTTCGAAGCAGCTCGTAATTACCACGAAGAAGCTTTTACTACTATCAAAAACTTTTTAGCAGACAAGCAAATTTTGGGAGCAGATTTCAACTATGCCAAGTATTCTTCCAAAATGCCTAACTTGTTGGCTGGGGAGACACCTAATGTCTTCTCAAATCGTTTTGCTGGCGGAGCCCTTATGGATTTGGGGATTTATCCTCTCTACGCTGCCGTTCGCCTCTTTGGAAAGGCTCAGGACGCGACCTACATGGCTCAACAGCTTGACAATAGCATGGACCTGAATGGAGATGGAATCCTCTTCTACCCAGACTATCAAGTTCATATCAAGGCAGGGAAAAACATCACTTCCAATCTTCCTTGCGAGATTTATACGACAGATGGTACCTTGACCCTCAACACCATCGAACATGTCAGCTCAGCTATTTTTACCGACCATCAAGGCAATCAAGTCCAACTCCCTATCCAACAGGCTCCTCATACGATGACTGAGGAAGTCGCTGCATTTGCACACATGATTCATCAACCAGATCTGAATCTCTACCAAACTTGGCTGGAAGATGCAAGTTCAGTTCATGAGCTACTTTATACCATGCGCCAGACTGCTGGCATTAGATTTGAGGCAGAAAAATGAAAACCAAACTACCGACTGAATGGCAAGAACTGAGTGACCAACTCGGTTTCCAAGAATTTACCCCCATTCAAACTCAACTATTTGAACCCCTTCTTGCGGGAGAAAATCTTCTAGGAGTGAGCCCAACAGGAACTGGTAAGACCCTAGCTTACCTCCTACCAAGTCTTCTCAGACTACAAAAGAAAAAAGCCCAACAACTCTTGATTCTAGCACCAAATACTGAGCTTGCTGGACAGATTTTTGATGTATGTAAAACGTGGACTGAAGCTATCGGCTTGACTGCTCAGCTCTTCTTATCAGGTTCGAGTCAGAAACGCCAGATTGAACGCCTAAAAAAAGGACCAGAAATTCTGATTGGAACTCCTGGCCGTATTTTTGAACTCATTAAACTGAAAAAAATCAAGATGATGAATGTGGAAACTATCATCCTGGATGAATTCGACCAATTGCTCGATGATTCTCAGATTCACTTTGTCGAGAAAATTACCCACTACGCACCGCGTGACCACCACCTGGTCTACATGAGTGCGACGACCAAGTTTGACCAAGAAAAGATTGCGCCTAACACGCGCACCATTGATCTCTCTGACCAAAAATTGGATAACATCCAACATTTCTATATGCAGGTAGACCAACGTCACCGAGTGGATATGCTACGAAAACTAGCTCATGTAGAAGATTTCCGTGGTCTGGTCTTCTTTAACAGCTTGTCAGATCTTGGAAGTGCAGAAGAAAAATTACAGTATCGTGATATCTTAGCTGTATCTCTAGCTAGTGATGTCAATGTTAAATTTAGAAAAGTTATCTTAGAAAAGTTTAAAGATAACCAACTGACCCTTCTTCTTGCAACAGACCTTTTGGCTCGTGGGATTGATATCGATAGCCTCGAATGTGTTGTAAACTTTGATGTCCCTAGAGATATCGAAATTTACACTCACCGTGCTGGCCGTACTGGCCGTATGGGCAAGGAAGGTTATGTTATCACTCTCGTCACCCATCCTGAAGAACTCAAAAAACTTAAGAAGTTTGCAGGTGTCCGTGAAATTGTCCTAAAAAATCAAGAACTCTACATCAAATAACCCCCCCTTTGCTCTATGCCCATCAAGTGTATAGAGCTTTTTTATGTAAACAATTCTTCAATTTTATACTCAATGAAAATCAAAGAGCAAACTAGGAAGCTAGCCCAGACTGTACTTGAGTACGGCAAGGTGACGCCGACGTGGGTTGAATTTGATTTTCATTGAGTATTAGTTCAATATTCGAAAAAAAGAACCTTGCAAAGCAAGATTCTTTTAGTGTCTGACTTAAATAATTGTTCTTCTGGGAACTAAATCGAATTAAGCTTCGATTTCTGTAACCATACCTGAACCAACAGTACGTCCACCCTCACGGATAGAGAATGTAGTACCTTGTTCTACGGCGATTGGGTGGATCAACTCAACGTCGATTGTCACGTTATCACCAGGCATTACCATTTCAGTACCTGCTGGAAGTTCGATTGAACCTGTAACGTCAGTAGTACGGAAGTAGAATTGTGGACGGTAGTTGTTGAAGAATGGAGTGTGACGTCCACCTTCTTCTTTAGTAAGGATGTAGACTTCACCTTTGAATTTAGTGTGTGGGTTGATTGAACCTGGTTTAGCGATAACTTGTCCACGTTCGATTTCATCACGTTGAACACCACGAAGAAGGACACCTACGTTATCTCCGGCAAGACCTTCATCAAGTTGTTTACGGAACATTTCAACACCAGTAACGACTGCTTTTTGAGTTTCTTCTTTGATACCAACGATTTCGATTTCGTCGTTGACTTTAACGATACCACGGTCGATACGTCCTGAAGCAACTGTACCACGTCCAGTGATTGAGAATACGTCTTCGACTGGAAGAAGCAATGGTTTGTCAGTGTCACGTTCTGGTTCTGGGATGTACTCATCAACTGTGTTCATCAATTCCATAACGATGTCTTCGTATTTAGTGTCACCTTCAAGGGCTTTAAGAGCTGAACCTTGGATAACTGGAAGATCGTCACCTGGGAAGTCGTATTCTGACAATAGGTCACGGATTTCCATTTCAACCAATTCAAGCAATTCTTCGTCGTCAACCAAGTCAACTTTGTTCATGAAGACGATAAGGTGTTTAACACCAACCTGACGTGAAAGAAGGATGTGCTCACGAGTTTGTGGCATTGGTCCGTCAGTTGAAGCTACTACAAGGATAGCTCCGTCCATTTGAGCGGCACCAGTGATCATGTTTTTAACGTAGTCCGCGTGTCCTGGAGCGTCGATGTGAGCGTAGTGACGTTTTTCAGTTTCGTACTCAACGTGCGCAGTGTTGATTGTGATACCGCGTTCGCGTTCTTCTGGAGCAGCATCGATAGACGCATAGTCTTTAGGTTGGTTAACTGATGAAGGCAAGCGACGTGCCAAAACAGTTGTGATAGCTGCAGTTAGGGTAGTTTTACCGTGGTCAACGTGTCCGATAGTACCAATGTTAACGTGTGGTTTACTACGATCGTATTTTTCTTTTGCCATTTGAGTAAAAGCCTCCAATAAAATATATTTTATAGATAGACAGTAGGCAATACAGTCTAACTTTCCTTACTATTTTATCAAATTTCAGCTAAATTGCAAGTGTTTTACAAAGTTTTTGTGAATTATTCTTAATCTACTAATCTAAACGGTATTTCTACTCCCATCACTTCTTTAATGAAAAAGAAAAATCAGGAATTTCCTGATTTTTACTTAGCTAATTCTCTTTCTCGTTCTTTCATTATTTTATGATTTTCATACAAACGTGATAAAAACTTAGAAATTTCTTTTAAGATAGAATAGGTTGGTACTGCGACAATCATGCCAATGACACCATAGATATTACTTGATAACAAAAGTAATACTAAAATCGTAATTGGATGAACCTTCATCACTCCACCAACGATTCGAGGGTAAAGGATGTTCCCATCTACTTGTTGAATAATCAACATATAAACAACTGCAATCAGCATTCTATGAGGATCAGTAAAGACATTGGCGATAATCATCGGAATCAAACCAATACTTGGTCCAACATAAGGAATGAGATTGGCCAATCCTGAAAAGATGGCAAAGACCAAAGCGTATTTCAAACCAATCACGCTATATCCGATAAAGGCCAAACAACCAATAATAATCGCATCAATAGCAACTCCACTAATATATCGAGCAATTGTAGTATTCAAATTTTTTAAAAGACCTGTAATATGCAACTTATCTCGCTTTAAAACAGTACGCTCAAGCATCGGCAAGAATTTGTGGCCATCTAACAAAAAATAAATTAAAAATACAGGTGTCATGATAATAATCAAAACAGTACTAAAGAGCGCAGATAAGACACTTCCAACACTATTCGTTACACTATTTAGGATATTCTGTAGAATATCTACATAAGAGAGATTTAACTGTTGAATAGTCGCTTGAATATCTAAATTTTGAAAGGCTGGATAAGTGGATAAATCGATAATCAAATCTTGCAGACGACTGTAGATTGTCTGACTTGTAGCAATCAAACTTGTCAGCTGATTAATCAAAATCGGTAAGAGATAGACGACCCCAATAACTAGCCCACAAACCAAGGCGCACAAGGTTAGTAGAATACCAATGATACGGTTAATTTTGAAATACTTTTGTAAAAAATTTACAATAGGATTGGTCAAATAATATAAAAAACCACCTAAAAGAAAGGGAATCATTATAGTGTTTGCGACACTTACAAAAGGCGTTATAATCCCACCCATCTGTCTCCATAAATAAAAGATGATGGTTAATAGTAAAATCTCACTGGTCCAAAAAAATAATTTATTCTTACGAAACATGAAGTACCTCCATTCATCTATTTTACCACACTTTCAAAAAAGCTTCTTTCTTATATCATGAAACTGGGAATATTTTTTTCTTTATGATAGAATAAACTTACTATGAAAAAAATAATTTTAACTCTCCTAAGCCTTTCCGTTATTGGGGCAGCATCTACTGTTGATGCTCAAGATTTTAATATTGCTGCTAAACATGCAATTGCTGTTGAGGCAAATACCGGTAAAATTCTCTATGAGAAAGATGCAACCCAGCCAGTTGAAATTGCTTCGATCACAAAATTGATTACTGTTTATCTTGTCTATGAAGCCTTGGAAAACGGTAGTATTACACTATCAACTCCGGTAGATATCTCTGATTATCCATACAAATTAACGACAAATTCTGAAGCGAGTAACGTTCCTATGGAGGCTCGTAATTATACCGTCGAACAACTACTGGAAGCAACCCTAGTATCCAGTGCTAACAGTGCAGCTATTGCGTTAGCTGAAAAAATTGCTGGCTCAGAAAAAGATTTCGTCGATATGATGAGGGCAAAGCTCTTGGAATGGGGCATTCAGGATGCCACTGTTGTCAATACGACGGGTCTTAACAATGAGACTTTAGGGGATAACATTTACCCAGGATCTAAAAAAGATGATGAAAACAAGCTCAGTGCTTATGATGTCGCTATCGTTGCTCGCAATCTCATCAAAAAATACCCACAAGTCTTGGAAATCACGAAAAAACCTTCTTCTACTTTTGCTGGAATGACAATCACTTCTACCAACTACATGTTAGAAGGTATGCCTGCTTATCGCGGTGGTTTTGATGGCCTTAAGACAGGAACAACAGATAAGGCTGGAGAGTCTTTTGTTGGTACTACAGTCGAAAAAGGGATGAGGGTTATCACAGTTGTTTTGAACGCAGACCATCAAGACAATAATCCTTACGCTCGCTTCACAGCTACATCGTCACTAATGGATTATATCTCTTCTACATTCACGCTTCGTAAAATCGTTCAAAAAGGCGATGCCTACCAAGATAGTAAAGCTCCTGTACAAGATGGAAAAGAAGATGCGGTCACTGCCGTTGCCAAAGATGATATCACTCTTATTGAACGTGTTGGGGGACAATCGTCCCAAACTATTCAATTCACACCTGATTCTAAGGCAATACCAGCACCACTTGAAGCCGGAACTGTGGTTGGACATTTGACTTATGAAGACAAGGACTTGATTGGTCAAGGTTACATCACCACAGAACGTCCTAGTTTTGAAATGGTAGCAGAAAAGAAAGTTGAAAAAGCCTTCTTCTTAAAAGTTTGGTGGAATCAGTTTATCCGCTTCATCAACGAAAAATTATAAAAAATCGCGATTTTAAACCGCGATTTTTTGTTACAAGTTCATCTTCAAAATCCTTGATAATGGGTAAATATAAAAACAAATTTTACCCAACTGATCCTTCCATCTCATAGCTAATCAAGCGGTTCAGCTCAACTGCATATTCCATTGGAAGTTCTTTTGTGAAGGGTTCTACAAATCCCATAACAATCATCTCTGTTGCCTCAGATTCTGACAAGCCACGGCTCATGAGGTAATAGAGTTGTTCTTCTGAAATCTTAGAAACCTTAGCTTCGTGTTCCAAAGCAACTTGCGAGTTATGAATTTCATTAAATGGAATAGTATCTGATGCTGATAAGTCATCCATGATAATGGTGTCACACTCGATGTGAGAAACAGATTTCTTAGAGTTTTTGTTAAAGGTTACTTGTCCACGGTAGTCCACCTTTCCTCCGCCTTTAGCGATGGATTTAGACACGATAGACGAACTTGTATGTGGAGCATTGTGGATCATCTTAGCACCAGTGTCTTGGTGTTGTCCTGCATTAGCAAAGGCGATAGAGAGCATAGTACCACGCGCCCCTTCTCCATCTAGGTAAACGGATGGATATTTCATGGTTGTTTTGGCACCCAAGTTTCCATCGATCCACTCAACAGTGGCATCCTTTTGAGCCTTAGCACGTTTTGTTACCAAGTTATAAACGTTATCAGACCAGTTTTGAATAGTCGTATAACGCATATAAGCTCCGTCCAAGGCGAAGATTTCTACGATGGCCGCATGCAAGCTGTTGCTTGAATAAGTTGGTGCCGTACATCCTTCTACGTAGTGAACACTCGCTCCCTCGTCAACGATAATCAAGGTACGTTCGAACTGACCTGTATTTTCGTTGTTGATACGGAAGTAAGTTTGAAGCGGAATATCTACCTTAACACCTTTTGGTACGTAGATAAATGTTCCACCTGACCATACTGCTGAGTTGAGGGCAGCCAACTTGTTATCTGTCGGCGGTACCAACTTGGCAAAGTATTGTTTAAACAAGTCTGGGTATTCCTTGAGGGCAGAATCTGTATCTGTAAAGATAATCCCCAATTTCTGGAACTCTTCCTTCATGTTGTGGTAAACCACTTCTGACTCATACTGAGCAGAGGCACCAGCTAGATAAGCACGCTCAGCTTCAGGAATCCCGATACGCTCAAAGGTTTCTTTAATTTTTTCAGGAACTTCATCCCAAGAGCGAGCAGGTTTATCAGATGGTTTTTGGTAGTAGATCAAGTCATCAAAGTCAATCTCTGATAAGTCTGCTCCCCATGTTTGCATGGGCATTTTTTTAAAGGTTTCATAAGACTTCAAACGGAATTCTAACATCCACTCAGGTTCTCCCTTAGCAGCCGATAATTCGCGAATGACATCTTCGTTTAATCCTTTTCCTGTCGATAGGACAGGCTCTACATCATCATGGAAACCAAATTTATATTCACCAAGATCAATTGGTTTTGGTTCTACTCTTTCTTCAGCCATAATATCCTTTCTTTCATTCTTCAGTTTTACTGATTCATAAGACATAAGAAGCTTGTCTTACTGTTTTTCTTGATTTTCAATTGTTTTCTTCAGGGCATTCCAAGCTAGGGTTGCACACTTAATTCGTTGAGGGAATTTGGCAACACCTGACAAGAAGGCTGCATCGCCAAGTTTGTCTTGACGTTCATCTTTTTGCCCTTGAACCATTTCAGAAAAAATGGTCGCAAGTTCTAATATTTCTTGTTTGGTTTTTCCTAAAACGGCATCTGTCATCATGCTTGCAGAGGCAGTCGAGATGGTGCAACCTGAGTTTAGAAAAGCGATATCCTCCAAGCGGTCTTCTGCATCAAACTTGACAGAGAGATTGATGACATCTCCACAGGTCGGATTATTGAGACTGATTTGTTCAGCGTCTTCTAACTTCCCTTGATGATGTGGATTTTTCGAATGGTCTGCTACCACTGCCATATAAAGGCTATCTAGTTTAGAAAGTGCCATTGAAAAACTCCTTTGTCTTTTGTAAGGCATCGACTAGCTTGTCGCAATCTGCCTTGGTATTGTAAATATAAAAACTTGCGCGAGCTGTTGCTGGGACATCCAAATACTGGAGCAAAGGTTGCGCACAATGGTGACCTGCTCGAACTGCCACACCTTCATAATCCAGAGCTGTAGCAAGGTCGTGAGGATGAAGATTCCCAAGGTTAAAGGCAATGACACCTGAACGTTGAGACAAGTCCTGCGAACCATAAATGGTCAATCCTTCTATCGCCTGCAATTTTGGATAGACATACGAGATTAATTCCTGCTCATGAGCTTCAATGGTATCCATACCAATCTTTTCCAGATAATCCACTGCTGCAGCTAGTCCGATAGCACCTGCCATATTTGGTGTTCCAGCCTCAAATTTCCAAGGCAACTCCTTCCAGCTAGCAGATTGCTCATAGACGAAATCAATCATCTCACCGCCAAATTCAACTGGTGACATTTGCTCCAGATACTTTTCTTTGCCATAAAGAACACCGATACCAGTCGGACCAGCCATCTTGTGACCTGAAAAGGCAAAGAAGTCCACATCCAAGTCCTGGACATCGATCTTCATATGAGGCGTAGATTGAGCACCATCCACCACCATGATGGCTCCAACTTGGTGGGCCATTTGCGTGATTTCTTTAATCGGATTGACTACACCCAGAACATTTGAGGCGTGAGCTAGGGAAACAAACTTGACTCTATCAGTCAATTTAGCTCGCAAATCATCCATATCCAGAGCTCCGTCCTTGAGATAGACATAGACAAGCTCTGCCCCAGTCTTACGGCAGGCTTCCTGCCATGGAATGATATTGGAATGGTGTTCCATGACGGAAATCAAGACCTGGTCTCCCTCAGTCAAGACTTCCTCAGCAAAGCGCGCTACCCAGTTCAGACTGGTCGTCGTTCCTCTAGTGAAGAGAACTTCCTTTATTGAGCCTGCATTGATAAACTTACGAATGGTTTCACGAGCTGCTTCATAAGATGCTGTTGCTCGTTCAGCCAAGGTATGAACCCCACGATGAACATTGGCATTGTCCTGCTCATAGTAGCGGTTAATCGTCTCCAGAACTGCTAGTGGTTTTTGTGTCGTCGCAGCATTGTCCAAATAAACCAATGGTTCATCATTAACAATCTGGTCTAAAATTGGAAAATCCTTGCGAATCGCTTCTACATCTAACATAGGCTACCCCTTAGCGTTTTGACAATTTTTCTTCGATCGTTGCAATCATTTCATCACGAACTTCCTTGACTGGAATCTCAACGATGACGGATCCAAGGAAACCACGAACAACCAAGCGTTCTGCAGTTGCCTTATCCAAACCACGGCTCATGAGGTAGTACATGTCTTCTGGATCTACCTGACCGATAGAAGCCGCGTGTCCTGCAGTAACATCATTTTCATCAATCAAAAGAATTGGATTGGCATCTGAACGCGCTTGGTCTGACAGCATAAGAACACGGCTCTCTTGTTGGGCATCTGCTCCCTTGGCACCCTTGATAATGTGGCCAATACCATTGAAGGTCAAGGTTGCTTTTTCAAGAATAACCCCATGTTGAAGGATATTCCCGATTGAGTTGCAACCATAGTTAGTTACTCGGGTATCAATCCCTTGTACCTGACGGCCACTTGAAAGAGCTACAACTTTCAGGTCAGCATGGCTACCGTTACCAATCAAGTCGCTATCAAAGTCCGCAACGACGTTCCCTTCGTTCATGACACCGATTGCCCAGTCAATGCTTGCATCGTTGCCTAATTTACCACGACGGCTAATGTAAGCAGTGACGTTTTCACCTAGACGGTCGATCGCAGCAAACTTGACTTGAGCACCTGAACGAGCAATGACTTCTACTGTGATATTAGCAGTTGCTTTGGCACTTCCTTCACCACGAGATTCCAAACGTTCCAAATAGCTAATCTTACTGTTCTTACCAGCGATAATCATAATATGCTTGTTAAACGGTACATCACTATCACTATCTTGGTAGAAAATACCTTCGATTGGCTCTTTAATTTCAACATTATCAGGAATATAGAGAACAGCACCACTATTGAAATAAGCTGTATGGTAGGCTGCCAACTTGTCATCGTCATACTTAACAGATGACATGAAGAATTCTTCGATCAGCTCTGGAATTTCTTCTAAAGCTGAGTGGAAGTCTGTAAAGACGACACCCTGTTCAGCCAATTCAACTGGAATTTGCTCAAAAACAGTTTGAGTTCCTACTTGTACCAACCTCAAGTGATTATCTAGAGCTGTGAAATCTGGAACATTTGCTGATGGCTCACTTTCTGTAATCGTTCCATCACCCAGATTCCAACGGTGGAATTTGACACGCTCAATAACTGGTAATTCCAAAGTCTCAATCTTGTCAAAAGCTTTTTGACGGAGGTCAGCCAACCAGCTTGGTTCAGCGTGCATTTCTGAAAAAAGTTTAATATTTTCTTTAGTCATTTACTTCTCCTAAAAGATACGAGGGAATTACAATTCTTCCTTGTAGTCGTAGCCAAGTTCTTCAGCTAGTTTTGCGTATCCTTCACGTTCCAAACGCGCAGCCAATTCTGGACCACCTGAAAGGACAACACGACCTTCCATCATGACGTGTACCACATCAGGTGTGATGTAGTTCAAAAGACGTTGGTAGTGAGTGATAATCATAGCACCAAAGCCTTCACCTCGCATAGCATTCACACCTTTAGAAACAACTTTAAGGGCATCAATATCAAGACCAGAGTCAATCTCATCCAAAAGGGCAAAAGTTGGTTCCAACATCAAAAGTTGAAGAATCTCATTGCGTTTTTTCTCACCACCAGAGAAACCTTCGTTGAGGTAACGCTCAGCCATTTCTTCTTTCATGTTGAGTAATTCCATCTTCTCATCCAATTTAGTGATAAACTCACGAACTGAAATCTTCTCATCGTCTTCTTTACCAGCATTCATAGCTGCACGAAGAAACTCAGCATTGGTAATTCCAGGAATTTCTGATGGGTATTGCATAGCAAGGAAAAGTCCCATACGCGCACGCTCATCAACTTCCAACTCAAGGATGTTTACGCCATCAAACAAGACTTCACCTTTGGTAACTTCATAGTTTGGATTTCCCATGATAGCTGCAGAAAGAGTCGATTTACCTGTACCATTTGGTCCCATGATAGCGGCGATTTCTCCTGTTTTCAGGGTCAGGTTAACCCCTTTTAAAATTTCTTTTCCTTCAATCTCAACGTGAAGATCTTTGATCTCTAATACTGACATGATAGTTCCTTTCTTTTTCAAGGCCTTTACAGTTCTTACTGGAAACATACTTGATTTCCCTAGAAAATACGGTAAAAGGTCAATAAATATACTTTTATAGTATAACAAAAAAAAGCCTAAAAGGCTTTGATTTTGTCTAGAAGCTGAGGACTAGTCTTTTCCTTTTAAATGTTGGTCAATGACATCTACTATTTTACCCATCAAGTAACTAACTCGGAAATTTCTAAAGAGCAAAATGGCCCAAAAGGCTGCCATAATATAACGACCAGTCATCCAGGCTTCATTGAAAAAATAGGTCTCAGCAGCTGTAAACAGCGCGATGATAATAAATTGTTGTCTATTCATAAACTTATTGTATCATGAAATCTTTCTTTAGTCTTCCTCTACCTTCACTTTATCAGCCAAAAATTCAAATCCTTCTGGAATCAGGCTTTCTTCTGCTTCTTTTTCAGTTTGAGAAGATTTGGCTTTGGCTGAAAAGGCTGCGCGAACTTCTTTCCATTCCTCCATGGAAATGGCTAAAATCTCAGGTGAAAAACCTGCTGCCTGACTGAGGATATTGCCAAACATGGTGTTGAGATTATCTCGTTTCATGGTTTGACCAGCATTGAAGTTAGACTCAAAAGCAAGAATAGCATGGTGTTCATTGGCCGCAACTGGTTGAGAACCAACTAGCAAAGCCTTATCAGGCCCACCTAGACTTTCAATCACCTCTCCCCAGGCATTCTGTAAGCGAATCAGATTTTGACGTGCTAAATCAGGATTTTCGACGGCCTCTTGTAGGATAGATTGAACCTTATTGCGATCAACACGATAGACGGTCTTGCTCGCTGCTGGACGGGTAGGTACTGGACTAGTTGGTTTTGGTACAGTGCCCACATTTGCGAGTTCATGTTTGAGACGGGCAACTTCCTGTCTCAATGCAGAAATTTCATGTTCAACTGCCCCAGAAAGAGCTAGTTCAGGCTTAATCTCTGCCAAACGGATAGTCATCATCTCAGCATAAATCTTAGGCTGCAAACTAGACTTAATATCTGCTAAACTGACTGTCGCCAAGCGAATCATTTCAAACAGATTTTCTTGAGGAAGTGCCAAATTTTCTACAAAGACTGGACTATGATGAGTGTTTTCTCCACCTGTTTGAACAATTAACAAATCTCTTAAATAGTGCAAAAGATCGGTCACAAAACGAGTCATGCTCTTACCATTGTCAAAGAGAAGATTCAAGCAAGACAAAGCCTTGGGAACATCCTGCTGAGACAAGGCGGCCACATAATCATCCAAGGCTGATAGACTAATGGTACCAGTAATTTCTTCAGAGATGGCAGTCGTCAACTCGTTTCCCTGTGTCAAACTCAGGGCTTGATCCAAAATAGACAAGGCGTCTCGCATTCCACCTTCCGCCCGTCTGGCAATAATTTCCACAGCATCTGGTTCAGAACTGATATTTTCTTTGTCTAAGATATAGTGGATATGTTCCTTAATATCCTGTGTCTTAATCGATTTAAACTCAAAACGTTGCACACGGGATAGAATCGTAGCAGGAATCTTGTGCAATTCAGTAGTAGCCAAAATAAAGACCACATTCTGTGTTGGCTCTTCCAGCGTCTTTAGGAGGGCATTAAAAGCCCCTGTAGACAGCATGTGAACCTCATCTATGATATAGACCTTATAGCGGGCAAGACTAGGAGCGTAGGTAGATTTATCACGAATTTCACGAATTTCATCTACCCCATTATTAGAAGCCGCATCCATTTCAATGACATCTTCTAAACTACCGTCCGTCACAGCCTGACAAATATAGCAGTTATTGCAAGGCTCACCACCCACTTGATTGGGACAGTTCATAGCTTTGGCAAAGATCTTAGCCACACTAGTTTTTCCCGTTCCACGAGGACCAGAAAAAAGATAAGCATGACTTATTTTCTCTTGCTCCACTGCTTGTTTAAGAGTCTTAGCCACAACTTCTTGACCAACCAACTGGGAGAAATTTTGACTTCTATATTTTCGATAAAGTGCTTGATACATTAGGCTTTCTCCCCAAACATTGTAAAGTCCCATTTTGTCTTTTCAAGCAAAATAGCGACAAATTGTTCCACATAATCTCGATCCATAGCATCATAATCATCAATCTCTGAAGAATCAAGATCTAGAACTCCAAGTAATTGACCATTCTTAACCATCGGAACAACAATTTCACTTTTAGCTCGACTATCACAAGAAATATAGTTGGGATAAGTCCTTACATCTCCAACAACAACGGTTTCCTGAAAATGAGCTGCCTCACCACAAACACCCTTGCCTAGCGCAATACGGATGCAGGAAACACCTCCTTGGAAAGGACCTAGAACCAATTCCTTTCCATCGAACAAATAAAAGCCTGCAAATACGGTATTAGGGAAGCGTGATTTTAGAAGAGCACTGGCGTTGGAAAGATTAGCCAAAACATTGGTTTCACCATCCAATAAAAAAGAGAGCTCTTCATTTAACATTTGATAACGTGATTGTTTTTCTGATTCTAACATAGGACTATTATATCAAAAAAGGCTTACAGACAAAAGAAAAATCCCTTGTTTAGTAAACAAAGGATTTTGTGAATTTTCAATTTGATTAAAGTTCGATATCACCGAACAAGTCAGCCATTGAGAATCCTGTTTGTGTTTCTGGAAGTTCGAAATCACGTTTTTCTTGACGTTTTGGACGACGTGGACGAGCAGCACGTTTTTCTTCTTTTTGTCCTTCTTCTTGAGCTGGACGCTCTTCAAGAGCTTTAATAGAAAGTGATACTCGCTCTGCATCTGCGTTAACTTCAAGAACTTTAACTTTAACTTCTTGACCAACTTTAAGAGCTTCTTTTGGATTTTCAATACGTTTGTGTGAAATTTGTGATACGTGAACAAGTCCATCGATACCTGGCAACACTTCAACAAATGCACCGAAGTCAGTCAAACGTTTAACTGTTCCTTCTACTACATCACCTTTAGCCAATTTTTGCTCAACGCCATCCCATGGTCCAGGTGTTGTTGCTTTAAGTGAAAGTGATACACGTCCTTCTTCTTCGTTAAGATCAAGGATTTTCACTTCAATTTCTTCACCAACAGTTACAACTGATTTTGGTGATACGTTACGTTCATGTGACAATTCAGTCAAGTGAACCAATCCGTCAACACCACCAAGGTCGATGAAAGCACCGAAGCTTGTGATACGTGCAACTTTACCAGTTACTACATCACCAACAGCCAATTTACCGAATACTTCAGCGCGAGCTGCTGCAGTAGCTGCTTCAACAACTTCACGACGTGAAAGGATGAAGCGGTTTTCTTTAGCGTCAACTTCTTTGATTTTAGCATCAAATTCTTGACCTACAAAACGCTCAGTGTTACGTACGAAACGAGTATCCAACATTGAAGCTGGGATAAATCCACGAACACCTTCAAATTCTACTGAAAGTCCACCTTTAACGGCACGAGTTCCTTTAACAGTAACAACTTCTTCTTCGCGACCAACAAGTTTGTCCCATGCTTTGCGAGCTTCAAGGCGTTTTTTAGATACAAGGTATGTAACTGTATCAGTATCTTTACCAACTACTTGACGAAGTACAAGAACATCCAATACTTCTCCTACTTTAACAAAGTCATTGATATCTGCATCGCGATCGTTTGTCAATTCGCGAAGAGTCAAGACACCTTCAACACCAGTTCCAGAGATTGCAACGTTAGCTTGAGTCGCATCAACTGTCAATACTTCAGCACTAACAACATCACCAGTCTCAACTTGGCTAACGCTATTTAGCAAATCTTCAAATTCGTTCATCTAAAAAATCCTCCAACAATCAAGTTTTCTTAAACTTGACATACTTATAATTTTTTTCCTAAGCACCCGCAAGGACATGTTCATATCGTTCACGTCTTTCAATTATAAAAATAAAATACCCTAAGATATTTTGCTTTTTATCTTGATTATTACCTAAGAACTGGGGTAGCTGGATTCGAACCAACGCATGAGGGAGTCAAAGTCCCTTGCCTTACCGCTTGGCTATACCCCATTGACGAAATGGAGAGAGAGGGATTCGAACCCCCGAACCCGAAGGAGCGGATTTACAGTCCGCCGCGTTTAGCCTCTTCGCTATCTCTCCTACAATCAACATGGACTATTATATCATGAAAATTTCAAAAAAACAAGACTTATTTTGCTAAATTATAATTTTCAATCAAAATTTCCACAGCTTTTTCCAATTTTTTATAAAAACTATCGACATTCCCATTCTTTATGATGGCAAATTGTCCGTCTAATTCGGCAATTTCTCCGATAACTTTTTTACCGATAGTCAATGTATAACCTTCAAAACTGTCTTTACCAACATTAACTTTAGCATCTGCTACTTGAATTTCAATTTTTTTATCTTTCTTGCTCATTTCATACCTCTCTTCACTTTTTCTATTTTACAAGAAAATCCTAAAACTAGCAAGAAAAAACTCTATACCAGGCTTGTCTGATATAAAGTTTTCTGCTTTATTTAATATGTTTTTCTAGTTCTTTTTGGTACTTACCATTTGATTCCAATTTTTCTTTTTGCCATTTTTTCAGTGCTTCTTCATATTCTTTTGTTGTAACAATATCTTTTTGCAATTTCATTCCTTTAAAGATATATGGGTCACCCTTAATACCAACTTGTGAGTATGGTTTTGAGAATGGCACGACATTACTTACAACTGGAGAACCACCAGATGAGGCTGTTGGCATCAATAATGAACTATCTGTCAACCAAGCTTGAGCCTTGGCATATTTTTCATAGCGTTCTTCAAGATTTGTAGTTTCTGAATCTGCATCATCCAATAATTTCTTATATTGGTCCAAACCAAGTTTAGCTACAACATCCTTATCTTTCCCTTTAGTAATACCAAGGTGTTTCATAGCAGAACCTGATTTAGGATCCATGATATTCAAGTAAGATGCTGGGTCTTGATAGCTTGGAGCCCATCCTGTACTGTTCAAATCATAATCTTTTTGAGAAGGAACACGCGCTTGTGAAGTGATTGTTTCCTTTTCATTATCTGTCATTTGAAGAACGTCGATGACAACATTTTCAGCACCAAGAGTTGATTCAATAGACTGTTTGAAAGAGTTGCTTTGTTGAACGGCGATGGTATCTGTTTGTTCAACTGGGACATCCAAATGAATTGGGAAAGTTACCCCTTTAGATTCCAAGTCTTTCTTAGCTTTTTCAAAGGCTGCTTTAGCCTTGTCAGGGTTGTAGATAGAATCCTTACCGTCAACTAGCTCAACACCTTTCCATTGGTCACCGTAGTTCACCAACTCTGCTTGAGCGATTTGACCAAAGTTCTTACCACCTGCTTGCACAAAGTTATCTGGAACTAGACTGTTACGAATAATCTTGTCTGCACCGTCTTCACCATTTAGCTGTGCAGCATAAGAATGGCGGTTGAAGGCAAAGTTTATAGCCTGACGGAAGTCCTTATTCAGCATAGCTTCTTTTGTAGAAGTCTTTTGCTCTTCACTTGTTTTCGCAGTTTTATTATATGACTGACGATTTACGTTAAAGGTGAAGTAATAGCTACTTGAATCCTGTGGGCTATAAGTGATTTTATCTCCGTATTGTTCCAATGTTGAAGCAAAGTTTGAGCTACTTGGGAAGAGACGAGCTGTCGTATAGGCACCAGAAGAGAAACTACGGATCAAGGATTCCTGATCAGAACCATCGTAGTAAGTCAATTTAATCTTCTCGATTTTTACCTTTTCTTTATCCCAATAATTTGGATTTTTCTCGTATTCAATCAACGATTTAGAAGTTAGGGTCTTCAAGATATAAGGACCGTTGTAGAGAATCCCTGCTGGAGTAACTGCTCCATAATCTTTACCTGATGCCTTCAAAAACTCTTCATTTACAGGCAACATCGTTGCTGTTGTGACTTTAGAGTTCCAGAAGCTTTCAGGTTTGTTTAGGGTATATTCAACTGTGTAATCGTCCAAAGCTTTGACACCAACTGTAGAGAAATCATTCGTTTCACCAGTCATGTAGGCATCCAAGCCCTTGATTGAATTTTGAATCAGAGAGACACCGTCTGACTTACCGTCGGCCACGTGTTTTAGTCCTGTTACAAAGTCATGGGCTGTTACTTCGGCGTATTCTTCACCTTCTGATGTGTACCATTTAACCCCTTTACGTAGTTTATAGGTATAAGTCAAACCATCTTTTGAGACAGACCAATCTTCAGCCAGGGAAGGAATAACATTTCCGTATTGGTCGTTTTCCATCAAACCATCAACCACGTTCCCGATGACATCTGTTGTAGAAGTACGAGTCGCTATACTATAGTCCAAAGATGCAGGATCTACTGCATAGACATATGAGAACGTTGTCGGTGCATCTGCTTCTTTATCAGCTTTTCCACAAGCTACTAAAAGAGCTGTTGTGCTCAGGACTACTCCTGCTGTTAAGAGCCACTTTTTCGATTTCATAAAAAATCTCCTTTAGTTTATTTTAATCTACTTTTACAATCCAACCTTCTGGCGCTTCAATATCGCCGAACTGAATACCAGTCAATTCATCATATAATTTACGAGTCACAGGGCCTACTTCTGTTTCACTATAGAATACATGGAAATCATCACCGTGTTGAATTCCACCAATTGGAGAAATAACCGCTGCTGTACCACAAGCACCCGCCTCTACAAAACGATCAAGATTTTCAATTGGAACATCCCCCTCAATAGGAGTTAAGCCCAAACGATGTTCTGCCAAATAAAGCAAAGAATACTTAGTAATAGATGGCAAGATAGATGGACTCAATGGTGTTACAAACTCATTGTCAGCTGTAATTCCAAAGAAGTTAGCTGAACCGACTTCTTCAATCTTTGTATGAGTTGATGGGTCTAGATAGATAACATCTGAGAAGTGGCGTGACTTGGCCAATTTCCCTGGCAAGAGACTGGCAGCATAGTTCCCACCAACCTTAGCCGCACCTGTACCATTTGGTGCTGCACGGTCGTATTCATCCTGAATCAAGAAGTTAGTTGGAACCAAACCACCCTTAAAGTAATTTCCAACTGGCATAGCAAAGATGGTGAAAATGTACTCTTCTGCTGGTTTTACCCCAATAATATCTCCGACACCAATCAAAAGAGGACGAAGATATAGAGTTCCACCTGTTCCATATGGTGGTACGTATTCTTCATTGGCACGGACAACTGTTTTACAAGCTTCTACAAACATTTCTGTTGGAACTTGTGGCATCAAGAGACGGTCACAGGTACGTTGCAAGCGTTTGGCATTTTCATCAGGACGGAACAGTTGAACACTGCCATCCTTCGTACGATAAGCTTTCAAACCTTCAAATGCTTGTTGTCCATAGTGAAGACTTGGAGAAGACTCTGAAATATGCAAAGTTGCATCCTCTGTAAGCTCTCCTTGATTCCATTGTCCATTTTTAAAATGAGCAATATAGCGATAAGGTAATTTCATATAGGAAAAGCCAAGGTTTTCCCAATCAATCGTTACTGTCATATTCCACTCCTTATTCTAAAAACCTATTTCTTATATTCTACACTATTTTTCTAAAATAGCAAGCATATTTTGTAATTTTCAGAAAATTTCTTCAATAAAAAGAACCAGCTCTTAGAACTGATTCCTTTTACAAGTGAAAAATTAGTTATTTTCAACTTTTTCATCGTATTTTGGTCTTAGTGTTGTACCTGAATTAATAATGGTACGTTTTTGAACAAGAGGAAGGTCTGTACGATTGTAAACTGTACGCCATGGTTCCCAAACAAGGCCTGTTTTTTCTTGGATTTTTACTCTGATATTACGAACATTTCCTTTAAATTGAAGTTCAGTTTGGAAGCCTGCTGTTCTGTTTTTACCATTATCTTCCCATTGACGTGAGCGAATGCTTTCAACTCCATCCTTATCATAAGTTACTTCATCCCAGTAAACATAGTAGCGAGCAATGTAAGCTCCCTTATGATGTAAATTGAGGTAACCATTTTTATATGAAGTCACTTTAGTTTCAATGTAGTCTGTATTGCTTTGAATTGTGGCTACTTGATTATCTTTCAAGAATGCAGTCTTATAAGAAATTGGAACAGCAGGATTTTGTGTACTGAAAGTAGCTCCTTCTTGAATCAATTTCTTCAAATCTTCTACTGTACCTGTCACAACACGTGCAGCGCCATCAGCATTTCCACCTACGATTGAAACTGTTACAGTTGTGTTCTTCAAGACACGTGCCCATTCAGATTCTGGTTTAATAGGCACTCCTTTGATGACAGCATTGATTGCCGCTTTCAACTCTGTACTCTTGCTTGTTGTTTCAAATTTGACATACATTTGACGTCCGTATGAAACGCTTGAAACGTATACAGGAGGTGTTTTTTCATCAATTCCACGTGCTTTCAATTGATCAACCGTTACTCCTGAAGCAAATACATCTGATGGATTTTTTGGAGCATCAAAGTTAGCAGTATAGTAAATTTGTTTAAAATCAACAACTTCGATTTGTTTTTCACCCTTGTTCACAGCCTCAAAATCAATTTTCAAATTAACACCAACTTTTTCAAAATCACTTCCGAATTTTGCTTTCAATTGATTCATGCTGTAAGCAGAAGTTGATTCGTACTGCATACGTGCTGGAGCAGGATTTTTCGCAGCATATTTTTCATGCCAACGGTTTAACAAGGTATTCACACCTTCCTGCATACCACTTGCAGTTGGGTTAGCATCTACATAGCTATCTCCGCCTACCATTCCTGGTAAATCAACACTAATTCTACCTTTGCTACGATCTAAACTAATTTGTTGTGGTTTATTTTCTAGAAGGTCTTGATTTGCTTTAAACAAAGCACCTAGGAAAATATCTCCGTTACCATTAATGGCAACATCTGCAGAACCATTAGAAAGGTTTTTCTTCACTTTTTCGACAACCACAAATTCATTTCCTTGTTGTTTTGTGCTTGTATTAGTGTAATTTTCTAATGCTTCGCCTTTTCTAGTTAAAATATTTAGTTTATCGTAATTTAAACCAAATAAATAGTTATTTAGCTCTGCAGTATAATCTTTTTTATCTTTACTTTCTGTTTTAACTTGGTTTTCTGTTTTCTTATCTGTTACTACTTTTTCTTCTTTTACAGCACGATATACTTCAACTTCTGCCAAACTAAGAGGAGTTTTAGATTTATTTAATTCAATTTTTACATACCGTGCATTAACTCCTGAGAATTGAACATCAACTGTTGGTTGATTGTTTAAGCTATCGACATGTTGACGAGTTACTTCCTTACCATCTTTATCTAATAAAATAACATCAAAATTAGATAAACGATTAGCTACAACTCCATCTCCACGATTGTAAATACGAACAGTTCCCACACCTTCTTCTTTTACTAGATCAACTTTCCACCAAGAATGATCTTGAAAATCTGTATGAGTAACTGAACGATTGTTCCAGGCATTATCACGATTACCGTCAACTGCTCTAGAAGCCTCCCCTTCATAAGCAGTCGAACTCTGACTTGCAGACTTATGAGCAGCAATATTTTCACCAGCAACTGCAGCAACGCTTGGTTCTGTTGCTTTTACTACATTTGTTTGAAATACAAGGCCAGAACCTAGCAAAAATGTTGCAATGGCAACACCACATACTCCAACGCTACGTTTACGAATAGAAAAACGAAATCCTTTATCTTGTTTGTTTCGAGACATACAAAACTCCTATATATATTTAAACGAATTATTTCTTGAACGCGCTTTCTTGAAACAATAAGAGTATAACATAAAAAATATTATAGATGCAAGCGTTTTCTTAAAAAATATTATTTTTTATTAGCTCAATTTGTATAGTTGTTCATATGTTAATAATTTCACATCTAAATACAAAGCGGTCTATACCACTAAAAACAAGAAAACGAACAGGCTTCAGTCTCTATCAGTTGGGAATCAGCACTGTTCGTTTTTGTATATATAATCAAATTCAATTCTTAAATCTATAACTTAACAAATTTCTCAATGAAAAGCTTTTCATTGTTTTTATCATTTTTTAGATTCAAATTCTGTATAAGTTTCCTGAAGATAGGCATCAAAAACTTCTTCATCTGAAATGGTATCTGATATGAAGCTTCCGTTGCTAATTCGTTCTGACAGGTTCAAGTCTTGCAATCGGTTTTCATAGATTGTTCCTTTGTTGGATTGAACAAGCAGAGTTTGGTCGTTCTCTTCCACTTCTGTACTGAAGAGATCACCAATAAAGCCTTGTTCTGCAACCGCTCCTGCCAAGAAGACACGATGCGGTTTGTTTTTCAACTCACGCAAGACTTGTAAGCCACGTTTGGCACGGCTGGTTGCCGGAATTTCGGCAATAGAAACACGTTTCAAACTTCCACGTTGGGTCAAGAGGTAGAAGGATGAGGTGTTACAGATAAAGGCGGATTGGAGGACATCATCTGCTTTCAGGTTCATAGCTTTGACACCTGCAGCCTTAGCACCGACAACTGGTACCTCTTCGATATTGAAACGAAGGGCATAACCATTTTGGCTAATCAAAAGAACATCATCTAGTTTAATCGGAGCCACTGCTACAATCTGGTCTGTCTCGTCTTTGAGCTTAGCATACTTGACAGACTTAGACTTGTAGGTCCGCCATGGAGTGAATTCTTTGCGTTCTACACGCTTAATTTGACCAAGACGAGTTGCAGCAAAATAGGTTGTCGCATCATCAAACTGATCCACGACTTCCACATAAAGGATTTCTTCGTTAGTTTCAAAGTTTGTGATGGTTTGGCTCAGATGCTCTCCAATATCCTTCCAGCGAATATCTGCCAATTCATGGATTGGTCGATAAATGACATTTCCAAGACTTGTGAACATCAAAAGATGCTGTGTTGTCTTAGCAGCTTGTACAAAGATCAAACGGTCATCATCACGCTTGCCAATTTCTTCCAGGGTTGAAGCGGCAAAGGAACGTGGGCTGGTACGCTTGATATAACCTGCCTTGGTAACGCTGACATAGGTATCTTCCTCGGCGATCAGACTAGCTGTATCAATCTCAATTGCTTTCGCAGTGTCTTCTAAAGAACTCAAACGAGGAGTGGCAAATTTCTTCTTAACCTCACGAAGTTCTTTCTTCATGAGATTGTACATAGTCCGCTCATCACCGATAATAGCCGCAAGCATGGCAATCTTTTCACGAAGTTCTGCTTCTTCTTCCTGCAAGACAACCACATCGGTATTGGTCAAACGGTACAGTTGCAAGGTTACGATAGCCTCAGCCTGCTCTTCAGTAAAATCATAACTGACCTTGAGATTTTCCTTGGCGTCAGCCTTATTCTCAGAAGCACGGATAAGCGCAATGACTTCGTCCAAAATCGAAATCACACGAATCAAACCTTCAACGATATGGAGACGTTTCTCAGCCTTTTCCTTGTCAAAGCGTGAACGCGCCAAAATCACTTCACGACGGTGGGCAATGTAGCTAGACAGGATTGGAACAATCCCAACCTGACGAGGCGTGAAATTGTCAATTGCCACCATGTTAAAGTTATAGTTGATTTGCAGATCTGTGTACTTAAAGAGATAGTTGAGGACAAGCTCTGTATTGGCATCTTTTTTTAGCTCAATAGCAATACGAAGACCATCACGGTCAGACTCATCACGAACCTCAGCAATCCCAGCTACCTTGTTATTGACACGAACATCATCGATTTTCTTAACCAGATTGGCCTTGTTGATTTCATAAGGAATCTCAGTAATAACAATTTGTTCCTTACCACCTTTTAGCTTTTCAATTTCAGTCTTAGAACGAACAACCACGCGCCCTTTTCCAGTTTCATAGGCCTTCTTGATTTCATCACGACCCTGGATAATCCCTCCAGTCGGAAAGTCTGGTCCAGGCAAGAATTCCATGAGTTTATCCACCTTGGCTGTTGGGTGGTCAATCATGTAAACCACCGCATCGATGACCTCAGCTAAATTATGAGGTGGAATATCTGTCGCATAACCAGCCGAAATACCAGTCGAACCATTAACCAAAAGGTTTGGAAAGGCTGCTGGTAAAACAGTCGGCTCTTTCTCTGTATCGTCAAAGTTCCAAGCAAAAGGAACGGTCTTTTTCTCGATATCTTGAAGAAGGTAGCCAGCAATTTCAGACAAACGTGCCTCGGTATAACGCATGGCCGCAGGTGGATCACCGTCCATAGAACCGTTATTACCGTGCATTTCAACTAAAATCTCACGATTTTTCCAATCCTGAGACATACGAACCATGGCATCATAGATAGAACTGTCACCGTGTGGGTGGAAATTCCCCATGATGTTCCCGACTGACTTAGCAGACTTACGGTAGCTCTTGTCAAAGGTATTGCCATCCTTATTCATCGAATAAAGAATACGGCGCTGAACCGGCTTCAGGCCATCACGAATATCTGGCAAAGCCCGGTCTTGAATAATGTACTTGGAGTAGCGACCAAAGCGCTCTCCCATGATGTCCTCCAGGGACATGTTTTGAATGTTACTCATATAGGATACAGAGCCCCTAAAATATCAAGTGAAAATAGAAAATTCTTGAAGTAAGCAAGCTCACCAGAGAATTTATCTTTTTCACGCATCATTTAGGGCGTGTTCAACTCCTTTCAAAGAATGTAGAGTGTGTGTAATGATAAAAGGATGTAGAAAGGATTAGTCCCGTGTTCAGTTACATTCAGTAACCAAACTAGCCTTTCTGTAGTTTAATGTGTTTAAAATTTGTTGCTTCAGTTAATAAGGAACTTCACACAGCATTTAGGGCGTGTTTAACTCCTTTCGAAGAATGGAGAGTAAATATTATGAAAAAAGAAAAAACATAGAGTAAGTGAGTTTCATCCAATTCCTGTATCGTCATTTCCACTTGAAATGTCTACTCCACAAATCCTCGTTTATACTTGATGTGACTCGCGATATTGCTATCTACATCTTTCTTATCCCAAAGTTGAAGTTCCCATGGGTAATAAAAATTACTTTTATTTTTAAAATAGATATGAATACCTACATAGCCATCTTTATCACGTAAATACCAGTTTTTTAGTCCGTACATCTCTTGCCAATCATCTAATTTTTCCATAACTTGAGCTATCTCTTTGGAACTTAAAATCATACGAGCACCAAAAATATCATTAAGAATGGAATTCACAGGATAGCCCTCTTGACGCTCTGAAAAACGTGTAATTTTATCTAAAATAGACTCAGAAGTTTTGACACGATAAACATAGGCAATATCTTGGACATCCGCTTTCATCAGATAGTCATTAATTGACTCATGTAAATTCAGACGGTAGGACAAAATCGCTTTCGTCGGAACTTTTGAAAAGGTATGCTTGAGATTGATTTTTTCCACCTTACCCGTTTCAAAATAATCTTTAGAATATTCTAGATGAATACGATTAATCTCTGTAATGAGACGTTCCACTTTTTCAATCATGAGTCTTCTCCTCTCACTTTTTCATTTTTCTAGTTATTCCCAAACTTCTTCACTCTCTCCTCAGCATACTGAATCATCTTCTCAGCCACGTCCTTCCTGTAGTCAAAGCCCATCTTATGAGCAAGGGTTTGAGCTTCTTGATGAAAAAGTTGCATCGTATCAAACAAAGACTGAGTGATTTTGTCACTATTTGAGAAATCAAGTAGACTTGAGAATTCATGCTCTTTCTCAGCAGGCAAATAGTTAAAGAGGTACTTGTAGTTCTTGCCGATGTCGACAGTCCCCTTATCACTTGCGACCTGCCAAGCCAATATCTTCAAGAGTTCTTGCTGACAAATACCGTAGAGATGGTCGGTCGCATAGATGAGCTGTTTACGACAAATGCCCTTCACTACATAGGCAGAAACCCACCAAAATTCATTACAGGCTGTTTCAAAATCCGTTTCAGTAGCTGGGCTTGTCCAGAAACGCTCTAGATTTGGGGAATAGGGTTCAAATAAATGTTCTGAATCTTCCAAAACAGTGAATCCTGCCTCGCTATCCACCCACTCTTGGATGTGGTCTTTGGGGCAGAGAGTCAAATCAATACGATTACCATCTTCAAAGAGCATAAGAAATAGACGGCGATTGTCAAGAGCAACCTCTTGATCAATAATGCGTTTCCCAAACAGATCTAGCCAAGACAAGTCTGAAATTAGGTTTTCAAGATTATCAACAAGATAAACAACATCATAGTCTTGAAATTCATCTTTCGGAGCATGATCATTTGTTCTAGAACCCGATAAAGCAACAGCATCGACTTTTAAACTTTCAGCCATTTGTAAAATCAGATTCATCATTTCTGTTTCAGTTCTCATGGGAATACCTGCCTTTTTAGTGGAAACTCTTGATTCTGTAGAGGACATATCTATAAAGCGGACTGTCTGCTGGAACTTTTTCATTCTCAAATTCTTTGACAAATTCCATGCTCAGTTTTTGCATGACTTTTTGCGAAAGTTGATTGAGTAAGGATGTAAAAGAGTAAACTTATGACAAGCTAGCTTGCTGAAAAACAAAGTCTAGACAGGCTTGGGCAGCCTCCGTCGCATAACCATCTTGGCTAGTTCAAGCGAATCTGTCAGACCCAGTTTGTTGTCAAGAGTCATTGGCTGTCTCCTTTCATTCAGATTTTCTAAATCCTGTGCCAACAGGCTTAAAACTTATTGCCCGATAAAATCCATCTGCTTCAGATATTAATTCAATCCGTGTCAAAGGATATTTTTTGTGGATCTCCTCAATCAGCTGCTGTCCCAGTCCTTTTCTGCGGTGGGATTTATCAATAATTATTTCAGCTAAAAAGGTCGTCAGCACTTCATCCGTCAGATAACGGGCAAAGCCAAGGATTTTCTGGTCCTCTTCAAGCACCAAGTAATGAGACAGATTTGTTGAAAATAGAGATCTCACTTTTTCCTCTGTAAAAGAAAGCCATTTTTCACTTTGATAAAAGCTATAAATAGCTTGACAATCTTTTCTGCTTGCAGGTCTGATAATCATCTTCTATTCCTCCAATCTATAATCTCCTAAATTTTTTTATTTTAACTTTAATTCCTTTTTTACCTTCCTGATTTTCTGAAAAGTTTTTTTGCTTTAAAACTGCTCGCAAGAAAAATAAACGTTCGTCTTTTACTCAAAAAACACTCGCCGGATTTTCTGCCAAACAGAATTTGCTCTAAAGCACTCCGTCAGAAAAACTGGCGACTTCATTTTATCCCTAGTAAGCTTGTCAGAAATTCAAATGATAGGTTAGTTTATATTATAGTGATTTCGACAAAATGAAAATCTAAATAAGTTTTAGAGCATCTTCTAAAGTTTTTGCCCCCTTTTCAAATTGTATCCTTTTTTCTCTTATTTCTTGGTCAGAAAAATAAATTCCTTTGTATTCCGAACGTCTAACAACAGGATAGAAATAATTCTTATTCCTTGAGCGATTGATTAATTTTTGATTTTTCAAATAATCAAAAATTACTTGTTGCTGACTTTCTGAAAACATAAATATTTCATCTTTTGAAATATCATCTGGTAATTGTTCAATATCTAAGGCGTTTGTATCTACACCCAGAAATTTTTGAGCTCTTCCTATATGACTAAAAATAGCATTTTTTTCTTGACCCAGTACGAGGTAAAATATTCTTTCTCCCTCATCGTTTTTTACTATATCTGAATTATCTTTAAAGATATTTTCAAAACAATCTTTATAAACTTCTTTGTATCCTTCAAGATAAAATTTACGATAGCTAACATATCCCTCGTAATCTGAAGGTAATTTAGACAAATTAAAATCTACATCAAAATTTGGTATAAAGACATGAATTTCCTCCAAATCATTTTCCAAAGAAGGAATTCTCTTGCGGATAATGGGTTTTAAAAATATTTCTGTTCCAATAGGGTATTTAGAGTCTTTGCTATAAAAAACAGCTTTTACTTCATAAAAAATTTCTTCAATATCAGCATTAAAATAGTCAGTGACTAAATTTTCATAATAAGCCTGACTTCTTCTATTGACGAACGAACTAGATTCTTTATTCGCAACACTAAATTGTAGAAATATGTTCTTCTCTTTGCTATTTATAATATCTTTGGCACTACTATATTTATCATTGCATGAATAATAAGAAATAAAACTATAAAATTGTTTACCTAGAATATGCCCCGAGTGAAAAAAATATTGTCCATCTAACTTCTTAGGATTATACTGCCCTTTTAATATATTAGGAGAGCTTAGCTTAGAAACATTTTTATTTTTTTGTGATTTGAGTACGCAAGACCAGCCTCTTCTAAAGAATTTAAATTTTTCTCCTTTAACACTCGATATATCGCTCACATCATTTTTTACTATTTTAAAGTAACATCCCGATTCACAAAATTCTAACCTAATAGAATGTGGTTCTCTATCAATAGAAGCCAATCTAGACAATCTCTCATTTAATCCACTATTTTCTAATAAATAGACCAATTCGTCTTTATCTTTCAATCCAATCCTAGTCAGAACATCTGATTCTTTCATAATAATTCCCCTTTTCACAGTGCAAAACTCTAATTTTGAATGTATTTCAAAATTATATTGTAATTTTTGTTATTTTTTTCTTTTAAATGACTGCTACGAGAATTATTTATTTCTTGCTCAGGATATGAAATCGGAGGGGCATTATATTTAAATAATTTATGAAACTCATCCTCTTCGCCAACATACACCGAAATATCATAAAAGAGTTCTCCTTCATTATCTTGATACTGATCTCCGGTAATATCAACAATTATATCTTCATAGGCAACTAACCAAGCATGAGAATCCCCTTCCCATCCAGAACCATATTCTCCAGAAACATATAATGATTCAATTCCTTGTTCATATAAAAACCTCTGAAGGTAGTCACTTACAAAATTGCAACATCCCTTAGGAAAATTCACTAGGTTATAATCAATAATCTCTTTTGTCTGAATTGCTTTTTCAATAGCTTTTCTATATCTCATAGCTATTTCTTTCAATTCATTTATCATAATTTGTTTATTTTGCATCGTTCAAAACGCACCACTCTCTTCCAGCGTAAACTTGACATTGTCTTCGATCCACTTACGACGTGGTTCTACTTTATCTCCCATGAGGACATTGACACGACGTTCTGCGCGTGCTAAGTCTTCAATCGTGACACGAATGAGAGTTCGAGTTTCTGGATTCATGGTTGTCTCCCAGAGTTGGTCCGCATTCATCTCACCGAGACCTTTATATCGTTGAAGGGTAGCACCTTTACCAAACTGCTTGCGGAGTTCTTCTAGCTCACCATCCGTCCAAGCATAAGCCACTTCTTCTTTCTTGCCTTTTCCTTTGGACATCTTGTAAAGAGGTGGAAGGGCGATATAGACATGTCCTGCCTCGACTAGCGGACGCATGTAACGGTAAAAAAATGTCAAGAGCAAGGTCTGGATATGAGCACCGTCAGTATCCGCATCGGTCATAATAATAATCTTGTCATAGTTGGCATCCTCAATAGAAAAATCTGCTCCAACACCCGCACCAATGGTATAAATCATAGTGTTGATTTCTTCATTTTTGAGGATATCCGCCATCTTGGCCTTGGCTGTATTGATAACCTTACCACGAAGAGGTAGGATAGCCTGAAATTTACGGTCACGGCCTTGTTTGGCAGAGCCACCGGCAGAGTCCCCCTCAACCAGATAGAGTTCATTCTTAGCAGGATTCTTAGATTGGGCTGGGGTCAATTTTCCAGACAATAAGCCCTTGTCTTTTTTATTTTTCTTACCATTCCGGCTCTCATCACGCGCTTTGCGAGCCGCCTCTCGAGCGTCACGGGCCTTTATAGCCTTGCGAATAAGATTAGATGCCAATTCTCCATTTTCCATGAGGAAGAAAGTCAACTTATCCGCCACAATACCATCCACAACTGGGCGAGCTAGTGGACTTCCTAGTTTGTCTTTGGTCTGTCCTTCAAACTGGAGATGTTCTTCAGGAACCAAGATAGAAAGAACGGCTGCTAGTCCCTCACGATAGTCTGAACCTTCAAGGTTTTTATCTTTTTCCTTGAGAAGCCCCGTCTTACGCGCATAGTCATTCATGACCTTAGTGATAGCAGATTTGAGTCCTGTCTCATGCGTTCCGCCGTCCTTGGTACGAACGTTATTGACAAAGGACAGAATGTTATCTGAAAATCCATCATTGTACTGGAGAGCTACTTCCACTTGGAAACCATTGTCTTCCCCTTCAAAGTAAAGGACTGGCGTCAAGGTTTCCTTGTCTTCGTTCAGATAAGAAACAAAGTCTTGTACCCCATTCTCATAGTGGAACTCAATTGCTTCATCTGTTCGCTTATCTGTCAAAGACAAGGTCACATTTTTTAAGAGAAAAGCTGATTCATTGAGGCGCTCTGAAATGGTATTGTACTTGAAATCTGTCGTAGAAAAGATAGTCGCATCAGGCATAAACGTAACCTTGGTACCTGTCTTAGACTTAGGCGCTGTACCGATTTTCTTCAAAGTCGTAACAGGTTTGCCACCATTTTCAAAACGTTGCTTGTAAACTGCACCATCACGAGTAATTTCAACTTCCAACCAGCTTGATAAGGCGTTTACAACGGAAGAGCCAACCCCGTGGAGACCACCTGATGTCTTGTAGCCTCCTTGACCAAATTTTCCTCCGGCGTGAAGAATGGTAAAGATAACCTCAACTGTTGGAATTCCCATAGCGTGCATTCCAGTCGGCATCCCACGACCATGGTCTTGCACAGTCAAGCTCCCATCTTTATTAATGGTGACATCAATACGGTCACCAAATCCAGACAAGGCCTCATCGACAGCATTATCGACGATTTCCCAGACTAGGTGGTGGAGACCAGCTCCATCGGTCGATCCGATATACATCCCTGGACGTTTTCGGACTGCATCCAACCCTTCTAGCACCTGAATGGCATCATCATTATAATTATTAATATTGATTTCCTTTTTTGACACAAGGAACCTCCTATTCGTTCATCTTTACTATTCTACAGGTTTTCTAAGGATTTTGCAAAATTTTTCTTTCTCCGGTGTGACAATTTCAGAAGAGATTCTCTGCCTTTCTTCTCCATTTCATGATATAATAGGAGTATGATTACAATAGTTTTATTAATCCTAGCCTATCTGCTGGGTTCGATTCCGTCTGGCCTCTGGATTGGACAAGTATTCTTTCAAATCAATCTACGTGAGCATGGTTCTGGTAACACTGGGACAACTAATACCTTCCGCATTTTAGGTAAGAAAGCTGGTATGGCAACCTTTGTAATTGATTTTTTCAAAGGAACCCTAGCAACGCTTCTTCCGATTATTTTCCATCTGCAAGGTGTTTCACCTCTTATCTTTGGACTTTTGGCTGTTATTGGTCATACCTTCCCTATCTTTGCAGGATTTAAGGGTGGCAAGGCTGTCGCAACCAGTGCTGGAGTGATTTTCGGATTTGCACCTGTCTTCTGTCTCTACCTAGCAGTTGTTTTCTTTGGAACCCTCTATCTTGGTAGTATGATTTCACTATCTAGTGTCACAGCATCTATCGCGGCTGTTATCGGGGTTCTACTCTTTCCACTTTTTGGTTTTATCCTGAGCAACTATGACCCTCTCTTCATCGCTATTATCCTAGCACTTGCTAGTTTGATTATCATTCGTCATAAGGACAATATCGCTCGCATCAAAAATAAAACTGAAAATTTGGTCCCTTGGGGATTGAACTTAACTCACCAATATCCAAAAAAATAAAAGGTCAGTTCATTCATTGAACTGACGTTTTTTGTATGCTTATTTTGATTTGATATAGTTGATACCATCTGCTTTTGGTGCGACTGCTTTTCCAAAGAAGGCTGCCAAGACAAGAATTGTCAAAACGTAAGGTGCGATTTGAAGGTAAACCGCAGGCACTCCTTGTAGGAATGGCAATTGAGAGCCGATAACAGCCAAACTTTGTGAAAGTCCAAAGAAGAGACTAGATAGCATGGCTCCAATTGGATTCCATTTTCCGAAGATCATCGCAGCAAGGGCGATAAATCCAGGTCCAACAATAGTTGTCACTGAGAAGTTAACTGAGATGGATTGAGCATAAATCGCTCCACCAATTCCACCTAGGAAACCTGAAATAATAACTCCTAAATATCTCATTTTGTAGACATTGATTCCCAAAGTGTCCGCTGCTTGAGGGTGTTCACCGACGGAGCGAAGACGAAGACCAAAGCGAGTCTTGAAGAGGATAAACCAAGCAAGGAATGAGAAGGCAATTGCCAGGTAACCAAGAAGACTAGTTGACTTGAAGAAGATATCACCAATTACTGGGATATTGGCCAAGACTGGGAAATCAAAGCGTCCAAAAGTCTGACTTAGGTTGTCGGTTTGTCCTTTGTTATAAAGAACTTTCACTAAGAAAACAGCCAAGGCTGGCGCCATCAAGTTCAATACCGTACCGCTGACAACATGGTCTGCACGGAAATGAACTGTCGCTGCTGCGTGGATGATAGAGAAGACACCACCAACCAATCCTGCAACTAGCAAGGATAGCCATGGAGTTGATGCTCCAAATTGTTCTGCAAATTCAAGGTTAAAGACAACTCCAGAAAAGGCACCCATAACCATAATTCCTTCAAGGCCGACGTTTACGACACCACCACGTTCAGAGAAAACACCACCGATACTTGTAAAGATGAGGGGCGCTGAGTAAATCAGCATAGAAGACACCAAGAGGGTGAGCAAGGTTGTAATAGACATCTTTACTTACCTCCTTTAACTTGTTTTTTCGGTTTGACAAAGCGTTCGATAAGGTAATGAACACTGACAAAGAAGATAATAGACGCTGTTACAATGCTGACAAGCTCAGATGGTACCTGCGCCGCATTCATACCAGGAGCTCCAACTTGGAGAACACCAAATAGGAAGGCTGCAAAGAGAATACCGATTGGTGAGTTGGCCGCAAGCAGACTAACCGCCATCCCGTTAAATCCGACAGCTAATGATGATCCTTGAACATAGACGTTCTGGAAGGTTCCAAGCCCTTCAACAGCTCCACCAAGACCTGCCAGGGCACCTGAAATAATCATAGATAGGATGATAGTCCGCTTGGCAGAAATACCAGCGTATTCTGAAGCATGTGGATTAAGACCAACTGCACGAATTTCAAAACCAAGAGTCGTTTTCTTGAGCATGAACCAAATAACTACAACGGCAATGATAGCAAAGAAAATACCAATATTCATCCGTGAGTTACCAGTCAACTCAGACAACCAAGGTGTCTGGTAGGTTGCATTAGCCCCAACACGAATGGTCGAATCTGTACTTTGCATGAAGTCTTTAGGGAAGGCATGGATAAAGGCATTCCCTACATACAAAACGATGTAGTTCATCATGATAGTTACGATAACCTCTGACGTCCCTAGATAGGCTCTCAGAATACCTGGAATCGCTCCGACAATTCCACCAGCAATCAAGGCAATCACGATGGTTGCTAAAATCATCAAGGGGCGTGGCATATCTGGATGCGACAAGGCAAACCAACCACTGAGAATCCAACCTGCCAAAGCCTGACCAGGAAGCCCAACGTTAAAGAAACCTGCCCGACTAGCAACGGCAAAACCAAGACCAATCAAGACCAAAGGCCCCATGGCACGGAAGATTTCTCCAATACCGCGTAGACTACCAAAGGCTGTATAGAACAATTCTTCGTAGCCCCAAATAGCATCATAACCGAAGATCCACATGACAATGGCTCCGAGCAAAATTCCTAGAAAGACAGAAATCAAGGGAACCGAAATTTGTTGTAATTTTTTAGACATCACTCTTCTCCTTTCCCAAGTTTCCACCAGCCATCAAGACACCTAGTTCTTGTTTATTGGTTGTTTCTGGTGATACAATACCTTGAATCTTACCATCGTGGATAACGGCAATACGGTCTGAGACGTTTAAAATCTCATCCAATTCAAAGCTGACAACAAGGACAGCCTTACCATTATCACGCTCTTCAATCAAGCGTTTGTGGATATATTCAATAGCACCGACATCCAACCCACGAGTTGGCTGGCTGACGATAAGGAGATCAGGATCACGATCAATTTCACGAGCAATAATTGCTTTTTGTTGATTTCCTCCTGAGAGTGCAGCTGCAGGAACAAATTCACTGGCAGCACGAACATCAAACTCTTCCATTAACTTTTTAGCATAAGAAGTAATATTTGAATAGTTCAAAATTCCATTTTTACTATGTGGTTCTTTATAGTAGGTTTGAAGGGCAATATTTTCAGAAATCATCATTTCCAAAATCAAACCATCACGGTGACGGTCTTCTGGAACGTGCCCAACACTCAACTCAGTAATCTGACGTGGGTGCAAGCCTACAATTGAATTTCCTTTTAGCTCAATGCTACCAGATTCAACCTTGCGAAGACCTGTAATTGCTTGAATCAATTCAGACTGACCATTTCCATCAATCCCCGCAATACCAACAATCTCTCCAGCACGAACATCCAAGGATAGATTTTTCACAGCTGGGACACCGCGGTTTTCATTGACCACCAAGTCGTTAATAGACAAGACCACTTCTTTTGGTTGAGAGGCTTGCTTCTCTGTTTTAAAGGAAACGGAACGACCCACCATCATTTCTGCCAAATCAGCATTGGTAGCCCCTACAATTTCGACGGTTTCAATTGATTTCCCACGACGGATAACTGTAACTCGGTCAGAAACTGCACGAATCTCATCCAACTTGTGGGTAATCAAGATAATTGATTTTCCTTCTTTGACAAGATTTTTCATAATAGCCATCAACTCATCAATTTCTGATGGAGTCAAGACAGCCGTTGGTTCGTCAAAGATAAGGATATCAGCCCCCCGATAAAGGGTTTTTAAAATTTCTACACGTTGTTGGGCTCCAACTGAGATATCTGCTATCTTGGCAGAAGGGTCAACCGCTAAGCCATAACGTTCAGAAAGAGCCTTGATTTCTTTGCTAGCTCCAGCAATATCTAGCACACCATTTTTAGTTAATTCACTACCTAAAATGATGTTTTCAGCCACTGTGAAGGCTTCTACCAACATAAAATGCTGGTGAACCATTCCAATTCCCAAGCTAGCTGCTTTAGACGGTGAATCGAGGTTAACAACTTGACCGTTGACCACAATTTCACCACTGGTTGGTTCAAGAAGCCCTGCTAACATGTTCATGAGCGTGGACTTACCAGCCCCATTTTCTCCTAAAAGTGCATGAATTTCACCTTTTCGTAGGTGCAGGTTGATTTTGTCGTTGGCAACAAATTCACCAAACACCTTGGTAATATCACGCATCTCAATGACATTTTCGTGTGCCATGTGCTCTTCCTTTCAGAGTCTTATTTTATTTCAATAAAACTTGCTAGTTTATCTAGTAGCAAGCTTTACTGAGACAAAATGACTTTGTCTCAACTCTTAAAAAAGCGGCCGAGGGCCGCTTCCTAAGAAATGACTTCCATCCATTATTTTTCAGGAACTTTTACGCTTCCATCAAGGATTTTAGCTTTTGCATCTTCGACAGCTTTTTTACCTTCTTCTGAAAGGTTTGTTACTGCCAAGTCAACCCCTTTATCTTTCAATGAGTAAACGATCACTTGACCGCCAGGGAATTCACCTTTTTCTGCCTTGTTAGCAATATCTTTTACAGTTGTACCAACTTGTTTCAAAGTAGATACAAGAACAAAGTTTGATTCTTTACCATCTTTAGAAGTGTATTTACCTTCTGCCTCTTGGTCACGGTCAACACCGATAACCCAAACTTTTTCACTTTCAGGACGGCTCTCGTTGAGTGATTTTGCTTCTGCAAAGACACCAGCACCTGTTCCACCTGCTGCCTGGTAAACAACGTCTGCACCAGCTGCGTATTGTGCTGCTGCAATTGTTTTACCTTTAGCAGCATCACCAAATGAACCAGCATAGTCAACTTGAACTTTGATAGATGGATCTACTGACTCAACACCAGCTTTAAATCCAGCTGCAAAACGTGAGATAACTTCAGACTCAATACCACCTACAAAACCAACTTGTTTTGTTTTAGTTGTTTTAGCCGCTGCAACTCCCGCAAGGTAAGCAGCTTCGTTATCAGCAAATGTTACGCTAGCAACATTCTTTTGATCTTTAATCACATCATCAATCAAGACATAGTTCAAATCAGAGTGGTCTTTTGCTGCTTCTTCAACCGCATTGTGAAGGGCAAAACCAACACCGAAGATTAGGTTGTAACTTCCAGCCGCTTGTTGCAAGTTGTTAGCATAGTCAGCTTCACTTGTTGATTGGAAGTAAGTGAAACCTTTATCTTTTGAAAGATTGTGTTCTTTACCCCAGTCTTGCAAACCTTCCCAAGCTGATTGGTTGAATGATTTGTCATCAACACCACCAGTATCAGTGACGATTGCTGCTTTTGTCTTCACATCAGAAGATGAAGCTGCGTTACGAGAAGAGCGGTTACCACATGCAGCAAGTCCAACTGCTGCCACTGCAACTAGACCAAGGCCTAGCCATTGTTTCTTGTTCATTACTGAACCTCCTAAATAAGATGTGCAACGATGTTGCAAGTATGGATTGGTTGGCCACAAGGACCGTGCCACTCAGAGAGCGACTCAGACTAGTTTAAGTCTGTAAAAGAGTATGGAAGTAACTCCCCGACCGTCATCTCGACCGTCGATTTATCTTTTGCGACTAAGGTCACTTTTAGATCTTGTTCAAAAAATTCAGCCATCACTTGGCGACAAGCACCACATGGTGAGATTGGTTTTTCAGTCTGTCCATAGACAATCAATTCTGAAAATTCTCTTTGGCCTTCGGAAACTGCTTTAAAAATGGCTGTACGCTCTCCACAGTTTGTCAAAGGATAGCTAGCATTTTCGATATTCACTCCCGTGTAAACATTTCCGTCTTTGGCTACTAAAACTGCTCCGATAGGAAAGTGAGAATAGGGCACATAGGCTTTCTTGCTTGTTTCAATTGCTAGTTCAATCAACTCAGTAGTCGCCATCTGCCAATTCTCCTTTTAAAATGGCTACTCCAGCTGAAGTTCCGATACGGGTCGCCCCTGCTTCCACAAAGGCAAGAGCATCTGCATAAGAACGAGCTCCGCCAGCAGCCTTGACTCCCATATCAGGTCCAACTGTTTCACGCATTAATCTAACATCTGCTACCGTAGCACCACCAGTTGAAAAGCCAGTTGAAGTTTTTACAAAGTCAGCTCCAGCTTTTTGAGCTAATTGGCAAGCCACAACTTTTTCTTGGTCTGTCAGAAGGCAAGCTTCAATAATGACTTTCACTAACTTGTCACCACTTGCTTCTACTACTGCGCGAATATCCAACTCAACCAAATCAAGATTACCTGATTTGAGAGCTCCAACATTGATCACCATATCAATCTCATCTGCACCATTTTGGATAGCTTCCTTGGTTTCAAAAGCTTTCACAGCTGAAGTTGTTGCCCCCAAAGGGAAACCTACTACTGTACAGACCTTGACATCTGTGTCTTCAAGCCCTTTTTTAGCATGTTCAACCCAGGTCGGATTAACGCAAACACTGGCAAAATCATACTCTCTAGCTTCAGACAACAAACAATCAATTTGATTTTCTGTCGCATCTTGTTTCAAAAGTGTATGATCGATATATTTATTTAATTTCATATTCGGATTCTCCTACAGTTTATGAGATGATTTCTATAATTTCTCGTAAACTTTGCACCCTGTCATTTATTTTAACATATTTTTGAAAATCTGTAACTAGCTGAGGAGAAATTTTTCCATTTGTGTATACTTTTGCAACAATTTCTCCCTTTTGAACGGAATCTCCAACTTTCTTTTCAAAAACAATTCCTGTTTCATAGTCCAAGGCATCAGACTTAACTGCACGGCCTGCCCCCAGTCTCATAGCATAAAGCCCAAATTCCATAGCTGGAAGAGCTGAAATGACACCCGTTTCCTGAGCAGGGATTTCCACCACATGGGCCACATTGACAGGACGATAGAGGTCTTCCAAGTCTCCACCTTGGGCTTGCACCATATCCTCAAACTTAGCCAGTGCTTGGCCATTTTCAAGATGTTGTCGAACTTCTTCAACTGTCTTGTTTACATTTGCTAAACCAAGCATAATTTGAGCCAATTCACAGATGAAGTGGGTAATATCCTGACGGCCTTGACCTTGTAAAATATCCAATGCCTCAAGAATTTCAAGGCGATTTCCAATCGCTCGTCCCAAAGGTTGACTCATGTCCGTAATCACTGCTACCGTCTTCCGTCCAACAGCCTTACCAAGTTCCACCATGGTTTGAGCCAATTCACGCGCCTCATCAACAGTCTTCATGAAGGCACCCTCGCCAACAGTCACGTCTAGTAAAATAGCATCCGCTCCTGCAGCGATTTTCTTGCTCATGACAGAACTCGCAATCAAAGGAATCGTGTCGACAGTTGCTGTCACGTCACGGAGGGCGTAGAGAAGCTTGTCTGCTTTGACCAGCTGGTCTGATTGCCCAATGACAGATACACCAATATCCTGCACTTGTGCAATGAAATCCTCTTGACTTCGTTCCACTTGATAGCCCTTAATGGACTCCAATTTATCGATTGTACCGCCAGTATGGCCGAGACCTCGACCACTCATTTTTGCCACAGGCACACCAAAACTAGCAACAAGGGGAGCTAAAATCAAGGTCACCTTATCACCAACACCACCCGTAGAATGCTTGTCAACCTTAACTCCATCAATAGCGGATAAATCAAACTCTTGACCTGTCTTGACCATCTTCATGGTCAAATCAGAGATTTCTCGAGTTGTCATTCCTTTGAAATAAACAGCCATAGCAAAGGCAGACATCTGATAATCAGGGACAGTTCCTGACACATAGCCTTCAACTAGCCATTCAATTTCACTCGAAGTCAGTTCTTGACCATCTCGTTTTTTTTGGATTAAATCAACTGCTCTCATTCTTTCACACTTCTAAGGATATAATATCCCTTATCTTTTTTGACGATTTCACAATTGCCAAACACTTCCTCCATCTTTGACTTGGCGCTTGGAGCCCCTTGTTTTTTCTGGATAATGATTGTTAAATCTCCACCAGTTTCCAAGAAATCTTTACTTTTCTCAATGATTTCATGAACCACTTGCTTGCCCGCACGGATAGGAGGATTTGAAATGACATGGTCAAATGTGCCTTCAACTTGTTCATAGATGTTGGACTGGAAAATCGTCGCTTCTACTTTATTTCGTTCAGCATTTTGTCGCGCCAAATCCAAGGCACGATTATTGATATCAACCATGGTCGCCTGAACCCCATAAGCCTTAGCCAAGGATAAGCCCAAAGGCCCATAACCACACCCTACATCAAGGACAGTCTCTCCTTGGTTGACCTCTAGACACTTGAGCAAGAGTTGACTGCCAAAGTCAACCATTTTCTTGCTAAAAACACCCGCATCCGTCAAAAAGGTCATTTTTTCTCCCAATAAGTCCACTCTCAACTCATGAATGTCGTGAGCAGCGTCAGGATTTTCTGCATAATACATTTTACTCATGAAACTATTTTACCATAATTTGACTTAAATTGTAAATCGTTTACAAATTGATAATAAAACGAAAAAGACTGAAGAAAGCTAGTAAGTAAAACATTTTCTTCAATCTCTTTAAACACTTATAAATAATAAGCCATTTAGAACTAGAAATATCATAATTAGGATATAACAAAATGTTTATCATCTATAATTAGGCGCATTCTTATTACTATTGCTTAACCTTCAGATACTTAATTATCAACAAAATTCCCAACAGGATGTTTAGATAAAAGCCCAACTGATACGTTTTTGTCAGGATTTCCCAACTTGTCCAAAGTCGTACCAAATCTTCTAGCGACATGCGGAAGAAATAACCCTCTGTAGCAATCCATAGAACTAAAAAGAAATAACTACCAGCAGCAAGCCATTTCGTCCACCGTTTTTTTAGTAGGCAAGCAATCAAGAGCGAACAGATAAAGATAGCTGTTACAATAGCATGTTCCATCAAAAAAGTAAAACCGTAATAGATTTCCACAAAGCGTCTACCATTATCCGCATTCGCCCCTTTTATAAAAGGTAGTGCAAAACTTAAAATAAAACAGAGTTCCAGTATATAACTTTTTAAGATTTTCATAGTACACCTCCTATAAATTGTGAATCCCAAAGCCCCCTTTATTGGCTTATAAGTCAAGAGAAAGTAGCTCCTACCTCATCAATAAATTGGTCAACCCTATCTACTTCTATTATACGATATTGGTTTACTATCATCAAGAAACCGCTTTATTTTTTTAGCTTTTTATGGTATGATAAACAAAATATCTAGGGGAAAACAAATGACCAACGAATTTTTACATTTTGAAAAAATCAGCCGCCAGACTTGGCAATCGTTACATAGAAAAACCACACCTCCTTTGACAGAAGAGGAATTAGAATCCATCAAGAGTTTTAATGACCAGATTAGCTTGCAGGATGTTACCGATGTCTATCTCCCCCTAGCCCATCTCATCCAGATTTACAAGCGTACCAAGGATGATTTGGCCTTTTCAAAAGGGATTTTCCTTCAACGTGAAAGCAAATCCCAGCCTTTTATCATTGGGGTTTCTGGGAGTGTTGCCGTTGGAAAATCCACAACCAGTCGCCTACTTCAAATCCTACTGTCCCGTACCCTTACAGATGCTACGGTTGAGTTGGTAACAACTGACGGCTTTCTCTATCCCAACCAGACCTTGATTGAACAAGGGATTTTAAATCGCAAGGGATTTCCTGAAAGCTATGATATGGAAGCTCTTCTCAACTTCCTGGATCACATCAAAAATGGACAAGATGTAGATATTCCTGTCTATTCTCATGAAGTCTACGACATCGTACCCGAGGAAAAGCAAAGCGTCAAAGCTGCTGATTTTGTCATTGTTGAAGGAATAAATGTCTTTCAAAATCCACAAAACGAGCGTCTCTACATTACTGACTTCTTTGACTTTTCCATCTATGTCGATGCTGCAGTCGATGACATCGAGAGTTGGTATCTGGACCGTTTCTTGAAAATGCTGAGCCTAGCCCAAAACGATCCTGATAGCTACTATTATCGTTTTACACAAATGCCGATTGGGGAAGTGGAATCCTTTGCCCATCAGGTCTGGACCAGTATCAATCTCACAAATCTACAAAATTATATTGAACCAACTAGAAATCGAGCGGAAGTGATTCTTCATAAAACAAAGAACCATGAAATCGATGAAATTTACTTAAAAAAATAATTTTCCCTTGTCAAAACGTAAGTTTTCAGATATAATGGTATAGTTAGTAAATATGGAGGTAAGAACATTGGCAAACATTAAATCAGCTATCAAACGCGCTGAATTGAACGTTAAACAAAACGAAAAGAACTCAGCTCAAAAATCAGCTATGCGTACTGCTATCAAAGCTTTCGAAGCAAACCCATCTGAAGAACTTTTCCGTGCTGCTAGCTCAGCTATCGATAAAGCAGAAACTAAAGGTTTGATTCACAAAAACAAAGCAAGCCGTGATAAAGCTCGTCTTTCAGCTAAACTTGCTAAATAAGAAACAGTCCATAGAGGCTGTTTTTTTGTCCTCAAATAGGAAAAGGTAGAAAATGAAAATCGCAATTATCGGATATTCTGGTGCTGGTAAGTCAACTCTAGCCGAAAAGTTGTCTCACTGCTACTCCATCCCAAAACTTCACATGGACACACTCCAATTTCAACCTGATTGGCAAGACAGTGATCGCGAATGGATGTTGACCGAGATGAAAAATTTTCTCACCAAGCATAAAGCTTGGGTTATTGATGGCAATTATTCTTGGTGCTATTACGAAGAAAGAATGCTGGAAGCAGATCAAATCATCTTTCTCAATTTTTCTCGCTGGAATTGTCTGCTACGAGCCTTTAAACGTTATCTTAAATACCGGGGAAAAGTAAGAGAAAGTATGGCAGCTGGTTGTCAAGAACAATTTAATTGGGAGTTTATCAGATGGATTCTCTGGGATGGGCGGACAAATAATGCTAAGGAAAGATACCAAAAATTAAGTGATACCTACCCTGAAAAGATGCATATTCTCCATTCTCAAGCAGAAATTGATTATTTCTTGCAATCTCTTAAAAAATAGACAATAGAGTAACATTCATTAAGGTCAGTATGTAGTGAATGACTAAAAAAGGAAGATTTTCATTCAGAAAATCTTCCTTTTGTGTTCCCTTTTATTCAGCAATTAAGGTTTCTAGGCCAACCTTCATCATATCGGTGAAGGTATTTTGACGTTCTTCCGCAGTCGTGTCTTCATCTGGATTGACCAAACTATCCGAAATAGTCATGATAGCAAGCGCGTCAACATGGTGTTGGGCTGCCAGATAGTAAAGGGCTGCTGCTTCCATTTCCACAGCCTTGACTCCCCATTTACCAAGTTCGATGTTCTTTTCAAAGTAGTTTGAATAAAAGACATCAGAAGACAAAACGTTCCCAACGTGGGTAGTCATACCGAGTTCTTTGGCGATATGGTAGGCCTTGTCCAGCAAATCAAAGCTAGCGATTTGTGGGAAATCGTACTGTGGCCAGTCATTGCGGATGATGTTAGAGTTGGTTGCAGCTGCCTGCGCCAAAACTAATTCACGGACGTGAACATCTTCATTCAAAGAACCTGCAGTTCCCACACGAATCAATTTCTTCACACCGTAGTCCACAATCAACTCACGCGCATAAATCGAAATGGATGGCATCCCCATCCCAGTTCCCATGACAGATACACGGTGGCCCTTGTAAGCACCAGTGTAACCAAACATGTTACGCACTTCGTTAAAACAAACAGCATCTTCAAGGAAATTTTCCGCAATAAACTTAGCACGAAGAGGATCCCCAGGAAGAAGAATTTTATCAGCAATTTCACCCTGCTGAGCAGCAATATGGATAGACATAATTAAGATATAAAGGGCGACGGAGAACAAAGGAAAAATAGGAAACTGACGACACATCGCAGATGCTAGAAAGTTTATCTTTTTTACACAGTTCTCCGCCCGTATTCAGTTCAATGAATACAGTTAACCCATCCTTTCTTTATTCTAAAATTTATAATCAGAAAGATACCAAACCCGTCAAAAAGCGAAGGGAAAATAGGAGTTAGGTGCAGTGAGCCATGCTCGCTAGACCAACTATCTTTTTCCCACTGCTTTTAGGGTGGGTTCAATTCCTTTCTTTCTTAATTTTGATGATATTGAGAAGATTAGAGCGGCTTTTATTCAAATCCGAACTCCCTTCTCTTCTGAGTTTTTAGAAAAGTTTTCCGCTCGTGTTCAAATCAGAACACACGCTCTACCTTTCTTTTTTTATTTTTATATTTCATAGCTAGGAAAAATCGGATTCAACAATGACTCCGATAATCCTACTACATTTTTATTTAAAACAGTTATAAATAAATTGAGAGTATTTTTTTATCTTTTAAATCAAATCCTTGACTAGAAGAAATGGGTATTTCCTACCTAATTACTTTATTCTTTGACTTCTGACACAGTATGCTAGTCCAAGGAAAGCGGTCTAGCATTTTTGCAAATTCATAGGCTAAAACAGCTGTTACTAAGAGATACGGAAGAGAATCTATACCTAGCCCAGTGAAACCTATAACTAATCCGGTTGCAGAAATGGGCGCCCTCAAGGTCACAGACAAAAAGCAAACCGATCCCAAAAGCAAAATGCTTGGCTGGCTATCCCCACCTAGAATCATTCCAAAGAGAGCAGCTCCAGCCATCCCCAAGGCAAAAGATGGCGTAAGTGTACCACCATAGGCCCCTGCCCACAGAGTAATAAGAACAACTAATGCTTTTAAGATAAACAAAAGGAATACTGTTTTGCCATTGCTACCATTCAATACTTCCTGAGCCATCATACGTCCATTTCCAAGTAGATGTGGAAAATAACTTGCTAATCCAATAAGAAAAAGAAAAGCTGTAGGCAATGTGAGAAGTATTCGTTTATCTTTTATTCTGTTTGAAGACGCTGCCTTACTTAAACGACCAAAAAGCCAAGCTGGTGGGGTTAAGAAAAGAAGTAATAAGGGAATAATCCATATTTCCTTTAATGACCATGTGATCGATGTAATCTGGTAGAGAGCCTGATCTGAAATAACCAAACCTGCTATATAGGTTGAGACATAAGTAGTCAAACCGACTAAGACAAATCGTTTAATAGATAGAGCAATTCCTAGGGTTTCAAAAACAAAGAAGACACTTGTTAATGGAACCTGATAGACAGCAGCTAAACCAGCACCAGCACCACAAGCAAGGAGAAAGATACGATCCTTCATAGACACTATACATATTTTTCCAATTGGTCCTGCAAATAGAGTTCCAATCTCTCGTGGTGCAGCTTCTTTGCCAATAGGGGCTCCCCCTCCAACTGCAATAATCTGCCAAATTGAATGAAATAGCTGTTTTAGAAAATGAAGCTTGTATTGTGAAGCCTCATCCTTCATCTGAGCTTTGATGGAATAAATCTTCGACCCTTTTTGCAAGAAATACCAGACCAAGGATGAGCCAAGACCCACGATTATTAAACTTAGTCCTATCCGTGAGGAGGAAACTCCATCTGTCAAAAATCCACTATGATGCTCTGACTGACCAAAAGCTAGACTCTCTACTATCTCTAAAAGATAATGGAGAAATATACCAGATAAACCCGAAACTATTCCTTGTAGAATTACTGCTATGAATAATCTAAAATTATAAGGGATTTTTCGAAAAATTCTCCTCAATTCTATCAACATGATTACAATTCTGCAAGAATCGCTTTAAGCAAGCCTTTGAAATCACCTTTGACACGTTCGGTTACTTCTACAACTTCTTCGTGGTTAAGTTCTTCTTGGAAACCTGCAGCATGGTTAGTAATACATGAAATTCCTAGAACTTTCAAGCCAGAGTGAGCTGCAACAATAACTTCAGGAACAGTAGACATACCAACTGCATCTGCTCCAAGTGTCTTATAGGCACGAATCTCTGCAGGTGTTTCATATGTCGGACCAGTAACACCGATATAGACACCTTCATCAAGCTTGATACCAAGTTTCTTAGCCACTTCATGGGCAGTAGCACGGTATTCTGGTGTGTAGGCTTTAGACATATCTGGGAAACGTGGACCAAAATCATCCAAGTTTTCACCCATCAATGGGTTTTGCCCCGTCATATTGATATGGTCTGAGATAGCCATCAAAGTACCAGGACCAAATCCAATACCGCCAGCTGCATTGGTTACAATGACACCTTCACATCCGAGAACTTTCATCACACGTACTGGGAAAGTCAAGACTTCAAGAGGATTTCCCTCGTAGAAATGGAAACGACCTTGAAGAGCCAAGACCTTGCGACCTGCAAGTTCTCCATATACCAATTTACCAGCGTGACCGACTACTGTTGAACGGCCCCAGTTGGGAATATCTGCATAGTCTACTACAACTGGATTTTTGATTTCTTCTGCCAATTCTCCAAGTCCTGATCCAAGGATTAGACCGAACTTAGGTGCTTGGATTCCCTTGTCTTTCAGGAAGGCAGCTGTTTCATTGATTTTGTTTAAAAATGTCATTGTGTGTCTCCTTATTATTTTTTAAGCATTTGACCGATTTTGTCAAAGGTTTTTGCATTGCGAATGGTAATATTGCGGTAGAAAGGAATCTTGAGCAAGTACTTGTGATAGGCAGTCTTAGAGTAGGATTCTTCAGAGAATTTCCCCCAGAAAATCCCAAGTTTTCCAAAATGAAGCACTTCATCTTTCAGCTCTAAACTCTCAACTGTCGCGATGACTTGGTCCACGTCCAAACCCTCCGTGTAGAAGAGGACATCTTTTCGTGCCAAGTCTTCGTTCCACCAAGCTGGTAGATTCTCCACTTCAGCTTCATAGTCTTCTTGACTCAGTAGTGAAAAGCTCTGAATAAATGGATAACGAGTCCCAAAGAAAGCCTCTAACTTTTCAATCAATTGGGCTTTGGAATCTATCGAAGTAAAGAAAATATTGCCACTATTGATGTAGCTTTCAACCTTTTCCAGTCCCAAGTCTGTCAATTCTTGCCGAAGCTCCGTCATAACGACCTTATTCTTGCCACCAACATTAATGCCTCTCACTAGCAAAGCATAGCGCGTCATCTTATACCAATTTATCTAAGAAACTTTCCCCAATCATGGCAGTTTCAACACCAAAGTTATCCGCAACTGTTGCTGAGATATCTGCAAAATGTCCGACAGGAATGAGACCATTTCCTTTAAAGGAAGGGCTATAGGCCAACAATGGAATGTATTCACGAGTGTGGTCTGTTCCTGCATAGGTTGGGTCATTTCCATGGTCCGCAGTAATCAAGAGAAGGTCGTTCTCTCTCATGGCTGCGATAATTTCAGGCAAGCGCTCATCAAACTCATGCAAACAATCACGGTAACCGTGAGCATTGCGGCGGTGGCCGTAAAGGGCATCAAAGTCCACCAAGTTTGTGAATGAGAATCCTTTTTCAAACTCAGCAAGACCCATGGTCTTCAATAGTGTATCAATTCCGTGGCTGTTTGACTTGTTGTGACCCATATCATGGTTGATACCCGCACCGTTAAAGATATCATTGATTTTACCAACAGCATAAGTATCGATACCAGCTTCATTCAATTTATCCAAAACAGTTGGTGCAAATGGAGATACAGCCAAGTCACGACGGTTTGCTGTACGAGTGAAGTTACCTGGTTCACCTACATAAGGACGGGCAATGATACGACCCAAAAGGGCTGGGCGCTCAAGAGTGATTGAACGAGCGTATTCACAGATACGGTACAATTCATCCAAAGGAATAATGTCTTCGTGGGCAGCAATTTGCAAAACAGGGTCAGCTGAAGTATAGATAATCAACTCCCCAGTTTCCATCTGGCGTGGTCCAAAGTCATCGATAACGGCTGTTCCTGAGTAAGGTTTGTTAGCTTCACGAATAATCTTGCGTCCTGAGAATTCTTCGATTTTTGTCAAGATTTCTTCTGGGAATCCATTCCAGAAAGTATCGAAAGGTTCTGTAATGTTAAGGCCCATGATTTCCCAGTGTCCAGTCATGGTATCCTTACCAAGAGATACTTCTTCCAATTTTGTTGCATAACCCGTTGGATTGCTTTCAGCTGGAACAGTCTTCAGAGGAGTTTCACGAGGAATATTTCCTAGACCGATTTTAGCCATGTTTGGCACATTCAAACCAACTGCTTTTGAAATGTGTCCTAGTGTGTCAGAAGCTCCATCTGGAACCCCTGCATTGACAAAGTTATTGGCATCTGGTGCAGCACCGATTCCTACAGAATCCAGTACCACCAAGTGAATACGATTAAATTTTGACATAGTGTATCTCCTTATTATGTTGATTAGTTTGCTTTTGTTGAAGTTAAAATCTGAACCCCGTCTCGTCCAGCAACGATTACCTTATCCACTATTTGATTAAATAAGCCGTGCTCCACGACACCAACGATATGGTCCAATTCTTGGCCAAAGGCAATTGGATCCTCGATGACATCCAAGGCAAGGTCAATGATAAAATTCTGCATATCGGTCACAAAACGTTGGCCGTCTTTTTCACGGAAACTTGGTTTGTAGCCAGCTCGCTCAAAACGACGAAAGACCTGTTCTGCGCCATACTGAACCACTTCTACTGGCAATTTAAAAGCACCTAGTTTGTCTACTAGCTTGCTTTCATCCACCACCCAAATGTATTCTTTTGAAGGCGTTGCGACAACTTTCTCCATCAGAAGGGCACCACCACCGCCTTTGATTCCATTAAACTGACCATCCACTTCATCCGCCCCGTCGACTGTCACATCGACAAAGTCTACTTGGTCAATAGACTTGAGCGGGATATTAAGACCTTCAGCCTGTTTACTGGTCACACTAGAAGTCGTTACAGCTGTAATCTGCAAGCCTTCTTCCTTGATACGACGACCGATTTCTTCTACGAAATAATAGGCAGTAGACCCCGTTCCTAGTCCGACAACCATGCCATCATTGACAAATTCAGCAGCCTTGATACCTGCCATTTTCTTCAGATTTTCCACTCAAACACCTCCATTAAAGAGCTAACTTTATTATAACATGTATCACTTTTTATTTCATGGATACACTGAAAAAAACCGAACATTTTTATCTATGATTTCTAATTTTCTTTCTCCATGCTTGTATACAGATCAAAAATTCCCAAATCTAGATTTCGAAAGCTCTTTAAAAATTAAAGTTGATTTTTTATCATAAAGATGATTAAATAGGTAAGTACAGAAAAGGAGAAATAAGATGAACCCATTAGATTTGTTTAATCAAGTAAAAGAACTAATCGAGACAAAAGATTTTGAAGCTGCAAAAACATTTGTTGCAGAAAATCAAGAACAGCTTGGAGAATACTTCTCCCAAGCTCAGCAGTTGATTTCTGGTTCAGAAGGTCTAGATGGCCTCGTTGGAAAGATTAAAGGATTTTTCTAAAAGATATAAAGGCGCCTGAAACGATCAGGTGCCTTTTTGAGATATTTTTTTTATTATTTTGGGCAGATAAGAGCTGATTTCCGTCGGCAAGACCACATAATGTTCTTGAGCTAGTTCTTGGGCTATGGCTGAATGAAGATGGGTTGCTACTGCCACACGTTCGTAGAGACTGGCCTGTCGGAATTGGCCTGCAAATCCTGCAATCATTCCAGCAAGAGTATCTCCCATTCCCCCAGTCGCCTGATAGGGACCGCCAACCTGTAACTGGTAATAATCAGATTGGCCAGCTTGCCAAATACGAGTAGCTGGACCTTTTTCTACCAAAATTGTTCCTTGAGGGAAAGAAGTCAGGGCACTAGCTGTTGTATCTTCGTTTTGCTTTTTAATCGTAATTCCAGACAGCTTTTCCCATTCTTTTTGGTGAGGAGTTAAGATAAGCTGGTTAGATGGAAACGACAAACTTGTCCTAGCAAGGATGGTTAAGGCCCCTCCGTCTACAATCAAAATCTGATTCTTTTTTAAGCTAGCAAAGACCTGTTTGACTAGATCTTCTCCAAAAGCATCGTCTCGTAAACCAGGTCCCAGCAAAACAACTTCTGCCTTCTCCAATTGCTCTTTTAACAATTGCTGGTCTTGAAGAGAAAAGGCCATAGCCTCAGGTAAATGACTGTGCAAAGCCGAGATATTTTCCCTATCTGTTCCAACAGACACCAAACCAGCTCCACTTTTAACAGCTGCCAAAGTAGCCATGATGATAGCACCACCATAAGGATAAGTCCCACCCAGCAACAGCAGACGGCCATAGTCTCCTTTATGACTGGTACGAGATCGTTCAATAATGACTTTTTCTAATAATGCTTGCTCAATCACTCTCATCGTTTTTCCTCAACTATCCTTTATCTGATTGTTTTAAAACAACTTGATAGACTTTCTTAGTCCACTCTTCTAAGTCTTCTCCAGCATAGTCAAGATAATACACCCTATCTTGTATTTTGGTTGGAATAATATTTTCAAATTGGCTCTTATTATGAGTTGGAATAATGCAAATATACAACTCACTTAATAAATTAAGCATGTCCTTAATTTTTACAGCATGGTAACCATCAAAAATATAACCAGGAACTTTAATCAAATCTGTATAGATAAAATGAAAACTTACTCCAGGAATAAACTTGTCTTGTAATTCTTTCTCTGAAGGAGCTCGACCTAATAAACGCTCCATCGCCAATCGATAACCAGAACTTGTATTTGACCACCCTAACATGACATAGTCAAAATAATCTATCGGATCAGATGCAGCATTTCGACTATCCAAAACCAACTCCTCAGCATCTCGCCCAAAGGCTTTCACAGCAGATAAAAGACGACCAGTTTTAAAAATAGAAATCGCTGCATCTATAGTCGTAGTATGACTACAGTAGTCTGAAGTCACTAACCTCTTATGTAGGTCATAAGTCGAGGCTACTCTTTTATCTGTAGGAGTAAATGGTGGCAGAAAGGGATGCTGACAGATGTAATCTAAAATTTCTTTTTTTAAACAAGAATCAGCACACTCAATACTTGTTTGACGTTTATGAAGTTTTTCGTAAGCTATAAATTTAGCAATTTTTTCTAATTCCCACTCTTGAATATTTGGATAATCAATTAGTGCTAAGTAGTATATTCCATCCCATTGTAAACTATATTCCCCATTATAAATTTTTAAAATCATCTAATCACCTCACTCCATTATACAACAAAAAGGAGGCACATACCTCCTTTTATAAACTTATTTCTAAAATTTAATATTCATTTCTGCCATTTTAGATATAGCTATAGAAAATACACTTTTCTCAGAAAATTTTTCTCTTATTTTCTATCCAATGTCCGAATCGCTGCCTGATAAGTTTGCTCCATCAGCATGGTAATGGTCATAGGACCTACACCTCCAGGAACTGGCGTAATATGGCTAGCAAGTGGGGCAACTGCCTCATAATCAACATCCCCACAGAGCTTACCATTTTCATCGCGGTTCATCCCGACATCGATGACAACCGCACCAGGTTTGACAAAGTCAGGAGTCACAAACTTGGCACGACCGATTGCAACAACCAGAATATCTGCTTTAGCAGCCACCTTGGCAAGATTATGAGTCCGTGAGTGGGTCAAAGTCACTGTCGCATTCTTTGCCAAAAGAAGCTGGGCCATAGGTTTTCCAACGATATTGGAACGACCAATGACGACCGCATTTTTACCTTCCAAGTCAATCCCATATTCATGAAACATTTCCATAATTCCTGCAGGTGTAGAAGGAATCATGACTGGATGACCAGACCAGAGACGTCCCATGTTTAGGGGATGGAAACCATCCACATCCTTTTCTGGATCAATGGCCAATAGAACCGCCTCTTCATCAATATGTTTTGGTAATGGTAACTGGACCAAAATTCCATGCCAAGCTGGATCTTGATTGTATTTGGCAATCAAGTCTAACAATTCCTCTTGAGTAATGGTATCTGGAACTCGCACAACTTCACTACGGAAACCAGCCGCAAGGGCTGACCTCTCCTTGTTACGAACATAGACTTGGCTTGCTGGATTATCCCCAACCAAAATCACTACCAAACCAGGTACTAAACCTGTCTCTTCCTTTAATTTTTCAGTCTTTTCAGCCAACTGTCCTTGTAACTTAGCTGCCAGAGCCTTCCCATCAATAATCTGTGTCATATCACTTCTCTTTTCTTTCAAATATCTTCCATTATACCAAAAACTGCTAATCCCCTCTAACACTTCTTTCCTAGGCTATCTTATAGTTTCAAACTATAAGAAAAAGCTCGGTTCGAGCTTTTCATTAATCTATATTTTATATGTAAAGTTGGCTACAAATAGCTAAACAAAGCTAACTTATAAAACCTTACTCAAGAAGTCTTTAGTCCGTTGTTCTTGAGTTTGTTCAAAAATCTGTTCAGGTGTTCCATCTTCAACAACCACACCGTCTGCCATAAAGATGACACGGTCTGCCACCTCACGAGCGAATCCCATCTCATGCGTTACGATAACCATGGTCATTCCTGACTTGGCTAGGTCTTGCATAACAGCCAGAACTTCTCCAACCATCTCAGGGTCCAAAGCTGAAGTTGGCTCGTCAAAGAGCAAAACATCAGGTTCCATAGCTAAACCACGTGCAATAGCAATCCGCTGTTGCTGGCCACCTGACAAACTCTGTGGATAAGCAGTTGCCTTATCTGGTAAACCAACTTTTTCCAAAAGTTCCTGAGCTCTCTTCTCTGCAACTTCCTTACTTTCACCTTTGGTCTTGATAGGAGACAAGGTGATATTTTCCATCACAGTCATATTAGGAAAGAGATTAAATTGTTGGAAAACCATGCCCATCTTCTCACGCATGGCAAACAGGTCATTCTTCTTGTCCGTAATATCAACTCCCTCAAAGATAACCTTCCCTTTTGTTGCTTCTTCCAACAAATTCATAGAGCGAAGCAAGGTAGATTTCCCGCTACCTGAAGGACCAATGATAACGACAACTTCTCCTCTTTTAATCTCGAGGTTGATGCCCTTCAATACTTCATTCTTTCCAAATGATTTATGTAAATTTTCAATTTTTATCAAGGTTTCTGTCATTATTTCTTATCTCCTTGTCCCATACGTTTTTCAAAAGCTTTCAAGGCTACTGTCAAAATAGAGGTCATAATCAAGTAGTAAAAGGCTGCAAATAAAAGTGGTGTTAAAGGTAGATAGGTTGTTGTAGAAACTGTTGTAGCCCCGTTCCACAACTCCATAACACCAATAGCTGATAAGAGGGAACTATCCTTGATAATAGTGATAAATTCGTTCCCCAATGCTGGTAAGATATTTTTGATTGCTTGTGGCAAAATCACATAGCGCATAGCGTTTTTAGGACGAATCCCTAAAGAATAGGCCGCCTCTAACTGACCTTTTGGAACCGCATTAATCCCAGCACGAACAGTCTCAGAAACATAGGCACCACTGTTCATAGAGATAATCAAAATCCCTGGAATCAGACGAGAAAGATCAACACCCAAAATTCCAACCTGAATAGTCGGAGCATTGATGTGCATAAGGGCAAAGGCAATCATAATCTGAACCATCATCGGTGTCCCGCGGAAAATCCAAACGTACAAGTTGGCGAGCCAAACAAGCGGTTTAAACTTTGAACGTTGCCCAAAAGCCAAGACAACACCCAAAATAGTCCCAAAAAAGACAACACAGATAGAAATGAGAACCGTCACGACAGCCCCATAGTTAAAATAAGGTAAATACTTAGGTAAAAAAGAAAAATTCATAGTCACACTGCTTTCTAAAATAGAATACTGTATGATTATAACATGTATTGAATTAAAATTCAAATCTTTTGTCTAATTTATTCAAAAAACCTTTAAGCTAGTAGAATTAGCGAGAAATCTTAGTTTTTTCTAGGCAAGTTGACCTCCTTTATGGTAAAATAGTAACGATAAGAAATGAAGGAGAATCAAAATGGAATCACATTTGGTTAGAATCATCAACCGCCTTGAAGCAATGACAAAAGACGGTGGAAATTTAAAACGTAATTTTGAACGCGAAGGAGTTGTTGTTGCAGAAGTTGCATACAGCCACGACGAAGAAAACGGCTCAATCTTTACCCTTCGTGATGTCGAAGCTCGCGAAACTTATACGTTTGACAGCATTGACTTGATTGCAATGGAGATTTACGAACTCCTTTACTAATACAAAACAAGCTGGGATTACACCCTGCATGTCTAACCAAAATCCTTTTTGTCTCACAAATAGGATTTTTTTATAGTCCAAATCCACAAAGTTCTTCATTGTAACAACTTCTCAAAGCTGCAATCTTTTTACTTGCTTTACACCCCAATCCTGTTATAATGAGAGTATAGAAATTTGACTATTTTTGACCATTAAACAGGTCAGGCTAAATAAAGAAATGAGGTAGATGTATGCTTTGTCAAAACTGTAAAATCAATGACTCAACGATTCATCTTTATACCAATCTCAATGGAAAGCAAAAACAAATTGACCTCTGTCAAAACTGCTATAAGATTATCAAGACAGATCCTAACAATAGCCTCTTTAAAGGTATTACGGATCTGAACAATCGTGACTTTGATCCCTTTGGTGATTTCTTCAATGACCTAAACAATTTCAGGCCTTCTAACAATACTCCTCCGACTCCCCCAACCCAATCAGGTGGAGGTTACGGTGGAAATGGCGGTTATGGTTCCCAAAATCGTGGACCTGCTCAAACTCCTCCACCAAGCCAAGAAAAAGGCCTACTGGAAGAATTTGGTATCAACGTAACTGAAATTGCCCGTCGTGGAGATATTGACCCCGTTATTGGGCGCGACGATGAGATTATCCGTGTCATAGAAATTCTCAATCGCAGAACCAAGAATAATCCTGTTCTTATCGGTGAACCAGGTGTCGGAAAAACTGCCGTTGTCGAAGGTCTAGCTCAGAAAATAGTTGATGGAGATGTTCCCCATAAACTACAAGGAAAACAAGTCATCCGTCTGGATGTGGTTAGCTTAGTTCAAGGAACGGGTATCCGTGGACAATTTGAAGAACGCATGCAAAAACTCATGGAAGAAATTCGCAAACGTGAGGACATCATCCTCTTTATCGATGAAATCCATGAAATTGTCGGTGCTGGTTCTGCGGGCGATGGCAATATGGATGCAGGAAATATCCTCAAGCCCGCCCTTGCTCGTGGAGAGCTGCAATTGGTCGGTGCTACTACCCTCAATGAATACCGTATCATTGAAAAAGATGCAGCCCTAGAGCGTCGTATGCAACCTGTTAAAGTGGATGAACCAACAGTGGAGGAAACAATTACTATCCTCAAAGGCATTCAAAAGAAATACGAAGACTACCACCACGTTCAGTATACCGATGCTGCAATTGAAGCAGCTGCAACTCTGTCCAATCGCTACATCCAAGATCGCTTCTTGCCTGACAAGGCCATTGACCTCCTAGATGAAGCTGGTTCTAAGATGAACTTGACCTTGAATTTTGTGGATCCTAAAGTAATCGATCAGCGCTTGATTGAGGCTGAAAATCTTAAATCTCAAGCTACACGAGAAGAAGATTTTGAGAAGGCCGCCTACTTCCGTGACCAGATTGCCAAGTATAAGGAAATGCAAAAGAAAAAGGTCACAGACCAAGATACTCCTATCATTAGTGAGAAAACCATTGAGCACATTATCGAGCAGAAAACCAATATTCCTGTTGGTGATTTAAAAGAGAAAGAACAATCTCAACTCATCCATCTAGCCGAAGACCTCAAGTCTCATGTTATTGGACAAGATGATGCTGTCGATAAGATTGCCAAGGCTATTCGCCGTAATCGTGTCGGTCTCGGTACCCCTAACCGCCCAATCGGAAGTTTCCTTTTCGTTGGGCCAACTGGAGTCGGTAAGACAGAACTTTCCAAACAATTAGCTATCGAACTCTTTGGTTCTGCTGACAGCATGATTCGCTTTGATATGAGTGAATATATGGAAAAACACAGTGTGGCGAAATTAGTCGGTGCCCCTCCAGGTTATGTCGGCTATGACGAGGCTGGGCAATTAACTGAAAAAGTCCGCCGCAATCCCTACTCTCTTATTCTCTTGGATGAAGTAGAGAAAGCCCATCCAGATGTCATGCATATGTTCCTCCAGGTCTTGGACGATGGTCGTTTAACAGATGGACAAGGACGTACCGTTAGCTTCAAGGACGCCATCATCATCATGACTTCAAATGCAGGTACAGGTAAGGCAGAAGCTAGCGTTGGATTTGGTGCTGCTAGAGAAGGACGTACCAACTCTGTTCTTGGTGAACTCGGTAACTTCTTTAGCCCAGAGTTTATGAACCGTTTTGATGGTATTATCGAATTTAAGGCTCTCAGCAAAGATAACCTCCTTCAGATTGTCGAGCTTATGCTTGCAGATGTTAACAAACGTCTTTCTAGCAACAACATTCATTTGGATGTAACCGACAAGGTCAAGGAAAAATTGGTTGACCTTGGTTATGATCCAAAAATGGGAGCACGCCCACTTCGTCGTACTATTCAAGACTATATTGAGGACGCAATCACTGACTACTACCTTGAAAATCCAAGCGAAAAAGACCTCAAGGCAGTGATGACCAGCAAGGGTAACATTCAAATCAAATCTGCCAAAAAAGCTGAAGTAAAGACTTCTGAAAAAGAAGTATAAATCCTATAGAAAAGGAGTAGAAAATGAAAATTTTCTGCTCCTTTTTACTAAAATAACTATAAATTCTTGACAGCTAGGCCTTTGTCCATTAAGATAATAATAAAGATAATAGATAATGAGGAAAATGCAATGGCAAACCCAACTTTCGGAGAAAAAAAAGCGAATACAGACTATGTTTCACGCTATGGCGTATATGCAGTTATACCTGATGCTGAACAAAAACAAATTGTTCTTGTTCAAGCACCCAATGGCGCTTGGTTCCTACCAGGTGGCGAAATTGAAGCTGGTGAGAACCATCAGGAAGCCCTAAAACGTGAATTGATTGAAGAGCTTGGCTTCACAGCTGAAATTGGTGCCTATTACGGACAAGCTGACGAATATTTCTACTCTCGTCATCGTGACACCTACTACTACAATCCTGCCTACCTCTATGAAGCAACTTCTTTCAAAGAAGTGCAAAAGCCACTAGAAGACTTTAATCATATTGCCTGGTTCCCTATTGATGAAGCTATTGAAAATCTCAAACGTGGTAGCCATAAATGGGCAATCCAATCATGGAAAAAACAGCATAATATTGACTAAATCCAGCCACTTTATTCAAAAAGTGCTATAATAGAATTAGAAAATCGGAGGAAATGTTATGAAGCTAATCAATACGACAAACTCACACTCGCAACTTGTTAAAAGCCAGCTAGAAAGTACAGACGCAACCCTTGTTGAGGTCTATTCTGCAGGGAATACCGATGTTATTTTTACCCAAGCTCCGCTTCACTATGAAATCCTCATCTCAAACAAACACCGCGCTATTCGAGAACCTGAAATCGAAGCTATTCAAGAATTTTTCTTGAAACGTAAAATTGATAAGGACTCTATTGATGAGGCCAATATCAAAACCCTCTATTCAGAAAAATTAATTGGAATTTCGATTCCAACCAAATAAAATCTTGGAGAGATTAGAAAGTGCTTTGAACCTTATGGAACAAAATTAGGTTTATTTAGCTTTTTAAATCATCTCCAATTTTTTATCTATAAAATCTTGTCATACAAGATTTTGTAGATAATTAAGGAGACAAACATGGGAGACATCATATATAGAGAGGCAAGAATTGAAGAAAGCGAAAAAATTGGAAAATTATTAGCCAATTCCTTTCTTGACTATCCCTTTTTAACGATTATAACTGATGATTTGAAGAAACCTGACTCCTATCCTGCTTTTGTAGAAACGTTGCAAATTCTGCTTACTAGAGTCTATATTAAGAAGGGAAACTGTTTAATTGCGGAACAGGATGGAGACTTACTTGCAGTCGCCCTTTTGCAACAAAAAGATTTCTGTATACTATCCTATCTACGAAATGGAGGAACAAACATTTTTCGCTACATTCGACCACAAAATCTCCTTAAATACTTTGACTTTGTAAAACGTTCCAAAAAGCATTTAGAAAAATCTGGAGAGTTTGATTGGTATTTGATGGCCTTAGCTGTCAATATAGAAAGTAAGGGGCAGGGAATAGGCAGTACTTTTCTGACACAAGGGATTGAACCTTATGTCAAATCAAAAGGCTGTAAACACTTGGGACTCATAACTAGTACAGCTAGAAATGTCTCATTCTACGAAAAAAACGATTATGTATTACTGGACTTTATGGATCTAGAATACGGATCAAAATCAATTGGTAACTGGGCATTTTTAAAAACAATAAATAAATAAAAAAGATTTGGTGCTGCTTACCACAGAACCAAATCTTTTTTATTATGTTAGAAACGAATCGTCTCACGTGTTTTTTCGTATGAAGTGACAAAACGGTTGGTTACACCTGGTTCTGCAACTTCCAAAGCTTGCGAAATCTTATCAAATGAAGCATGATAATCAAATTCTTTTTCAAAAATTTCTAATGATTCATTAAAGGCTTCTTGAATTCGTTCATCAAATGAGCGGTAACGGTTCGAATACTGTAGCAATTGTTCTGTCAACGTTGCATATTGAACAATATTATAGGTTTCTTCTTCAAGTGCTTCTATATCATTTGTTGCAATTTCAAGCATCCGGTTCACAGCTTCTATATTGACCCGAGCTTCTTCTAGTTCAGCCATCAACTCTTCAGTATGGTTACTTGCTGTAAAGAACAACTGTAAGAAATTCTGAGGAATACCTGGAAGATTGCGTTTTTCCATATATCTCTTAATTGTGTGAAGACGATTAACATAAACATTTGCCTTCTGGCGAGCATTGATATCATCTTTTTCAATCTGAGCAAGACGTTGACTAACCTCAACTTGTTCATCTTCAATTTCCTTCAAAGTAGCTTGTAAGTTTTCCAAACGTTCTTCAAGGAATGAATAAGGTTCAGAATGTTCCTCTTGTTCAGAAGTTAGTTCCAATACAGATTCTTCTAAAGATTCTAACTCAGCTTGTAATCTATGAACATGACTAACATCCGTTTCAGATAGTAGGTAATTGTTACTCAATCGTTGAATATCTTCCACTAAAACAGCATTACTATCTTTCATGTGTTTCAAATATGTAGGAAGAGTTGCAACTAAGCCTTCTACTACTTTTTGAGCAGCGATTTCTCGTGTAAAGATATCATAGAGTGAATTGATTTCTTCTTGAACTTGAGTATTTTCATACTCAGCATTATCCAACTCTAATTGTGCAATATTTTCGTGGTTTTTCTTCAAAGATTCATAAAGCAATTGGAAGCGAGATTCAATATCCGTTTCAGCAAAATGATAGTTAGCATCTAAAAGCTTACGGTAACCATCCTCTAAATCTTCCAATTGATCAGGTAGCTCTTTAGATAATGTTTTTACAATCGCTGGCAGGCGGTCAACAATGTGACTCAAAGCCAAGATATGATTTTCAGCATTATCCAAAATCACAGCAGCTTCTACTGGGTCACCTGAAGTGTTCAAAGTAACAAACTGAGAAAACTCTGATTGGATATTTTCCAATTGTTTTTCGATTTCAGATAAACCTTGGCCATATTCTTCAGAATGATCAGCCACTCGGTGTTGCAACTCTTCAAACAAGTCCAAGGTATGAAGAACACGACCGCTGTTTTTAGATTCTTGTTTCTCCAAATCTGCCAAGGCATTGCGAATTGCCGCAATATCTTCTTCAATCAAGGTAATTTGGCTCTCGATTTGGTCAATTTGATGACTAGCCTTAAAAAAACGGAATGAATTGTTATAACCTTCTGCCTCGAAAAGATTATTTTCGATATCGGCAAAAGAGTTAAGAGATAGGTCAACCCATTTTTGGTTCCATTCACGGAAAGTCACTTGACTTTGTCCAATCAAGTGCATATTTTTTACAGCTTCAACTTCATCATTAACTGGAAGATTGTACAGCTCTTCTTTTTTCTCTTCTAAAATTGCTAATTTACTTTCATTGCGTTTTCGTACGTAGATTGCGATAGCATAGGCAATCACTAAGAAAACTGCAACAGCAATTGCAAGATAAATTACTAGTGTACCAGACATATTAAACTCCTTTTTTACTTGAAACAATCGTAATGATTATATCATATTTTTTAGACCAAGGGAACTAGTTCTCCCGATTTTTTAGACATCAAGTGTACTATAGACGGCATTTTCTTCGATAAACTCACGACGAGGCTCTACTCGATCCCCCATCAACATATCAAAGATTTTATCTGCCTCAGCTGCGTCATCCACAGAAACTCTGGCCATCAAGCGATGCTCGGGATCCATTGTTGTTTCCCATAACTGATGATCGTCCATTTCACCCAGACCTTTATACCTCTGAATAGTTGGTTTGGCACGACCTTCACTGTGGCGGGCTAAGGCTTCTTGGAGTTTAATTTCTTGGTCTGCTCCTGGCTGGATATATTCTTTAATCTCGCTTCCAACCTTGACACCATAGATTGGAGGTTGGGCGATATAAACATAACCAGCTTCTAGGATTGGTTTCATATAACGATAAATCAAGGTTAAAAGAAGAGTACGAATGTGGGCTCCATCGACATCGGCATCGGTCATCAAAACAAGTTTTTGGTAACGGGCTTTTGAAACATCAAATTCTGCACCAAATCCTGTTCCCATCGCTGTGAAAAGACTACGAATTTCTTCGTTAGCTAGAATCTTATCCATACTTGCCTTTTCAACGTTCAAAATCTTACCGCGGATTGGAAGAATTGCCTGAAATTCACGGTTACGACCAGATTTTGCTGATCCACCAGCTGAGTCTCCTTCGACGATGAAGAGTTCTGTTTCCGCAGGATTGTTAGAAGAACAGTCTGCTAGTTTCCCTGGAAGGTTAGAAATTTCCAAACCAGATTTTTTACGAGTGACTTCACGCGCACGCTTGGCAGCCACACGAGCCTTAGCAGCTAAAATTCCTTTTTCCACGATACGTTTGGCAATCTGTGGATTTTCCATGAGGAAATCAGAAAAGGCATCGCTGAAGAGACGATTGGTAATCTTGACCACTTCGCTATTCCCCAGTTTTGTCTTGGTCTGTCCTTCAAACTGTGGATTTGGGTGTTTAACTGAGATAACTGCAGTTAATCCTTCACGAACATCTTCCCCTGTTAGATTGTCTTCATTGTCTTTCAGTAACTTATTTTTACGAGCATAATCGTTGATAACACGTGTCAAGGCTGTACGGAAACCTTGCTCATGCGTTCCACCTTCATGGGTATGAATATTATTGGCGAAACTCATGACATTTTCATGGTAACCCGTTGTGTACTGCATGGCTACTTCGACTGTAATATCATCCATCTCACCATCTGTGTAAATTGGTGTATCAAAGATTACATCCTTGTTCTCGTTGATATATTCAACGTAACTAGCAATCCCACCTTCATAATGATAATGCTTGGTTTGTTCGAAACCTTCACGCTTATCTGCGATGGAGATTTGAAGACCGCGATTTAGAAAGGCCAACTCTTGAATCCGTTTATTTAATTTATCAAAATCAAAGGTTGTTGTTTCAGTGAAAATTTCTGGATCCGGTGTAAAGTGAACTGTTGTTCCCGTTTTATCCGTATCTCCAACTACTTCAAGATCTGCGACAACATGACCACGACGGTATTCTTGGTAATGAATCTTCCCATTTTTGTGGACATGAACGTCTAATTGAGTTGAAAGGGCGTTAACAACTGAGGACCCTACTCCGTGAAGACCACCTGAGACCTTATATCCGCCACCGCCAAACTTTCCTCCAGCGTGAAGAACAGTAAAGACAGTCTCAACGGCAGGTCGACCTGTTTTTTCCTGAATATCGACGGGGATACCACGCCCATCATCGACAACAGTAATCGAATCATCTGGCTCAATAAAGACTTGAATGTGGCTGGCAAATCCTGCCAAGGCCTCGTCAATTGAGTTATCAACAATTTCCCAGACTAGATGGTGAAGACCTTCTTTTGAGGTTGACCCGATATACATCCCTGGACGCATTCGAACAGCCTCTAAGCCCTCTAAAACTTGAATTTGACTGGCATCATAATCTTGTGCCTGCAGATTTTTGATTTCTTCTGTCATCTTTTTCCTTTTTCTTACATGTCTAATACTTGTCTTAAATTCACGATACTGGTAAACAAGTGGGTAGCTAGTCCTGCAGCTTGCCCGGCTTCGATATCAATCGGTCGATCACCAATGACAAGCCCTGAACTAATTTGATACTTTTCTCTTAAATAAATCATGGACTCAGGATCTGGTTTTCTCTTAAAGCCTGAGTTAGAAGTCACCACTTCTGTAAAATAAGCTGCTATAGAGGTTTTTTCTAAAATTTCCAAGACCTGATCATTACGATGAGATACCAAAAAATGACGGCCACCTTGATTTGAGATATCTTTCAATAAATCAGAAACTCCATCAAACAAAATCGGATGTTCAAGCTCTCTGGCTTCATTTTCCTTGTACTTTTCTAAAAAATTCTCTAAGTTGGGAGCGAATGTCTCAATCGCAAAATCAGTAGAAACCTTTAAAGCTTGATAGACACTGTCATGGTCTTGTGTGATGCCATACAGTGCCAATGTTTCAACAAATGCAGCTGTTGAAGTTTCATAATTATCGAGTAAAGTTCCACCTAAATCCCAGATGTAATCGTGATATTTCATAGCTTTCATTATACCATTTTTTCGTTAAAAAAGCGATGATTTCCCTGAGTTTTCCACATAAAAAACGAGAGGTTGACTCCCGTTTTATTGATTTTTACCAAAGACATCTCGATAGAGCATTCCAGTTCGTAAACTCTCTGCATCTCCGCCTAGTTGCTCCACCAACTCGTAGGCAAAGGCAAGGGCTGTTGAAGGGCCCCGACTGGTTGTCAAATGTCCATCTACCACTACTGTTTCCTTGACGTATTGACCATCAATGATTTGCTCTTGAACGCCATCATAGCAAGTGTACTGCTTGTTTTTTAATACTCCTGCTTGATTGAGGGCAATTGGCGCCGCACAAATGGCTGCCAGTTTCTTCCCTTCTTGCTCGAAGCTTTGCAACTCTTGAACCAAGGCCTGATTGTCCCGCAAATGTGCAGAACCAGGCATGCCGCCAGGAAGGACAACCATATCATAGTCTGATAAATCACCATCAAAGACACGATCTGCTCTTACTTGGATTGCATGCGAACCAGTCACTTGCTCTTCAAACCCAACCATATCACAAGTGATATTTGCCCGACGCAAAACATCCACAACTGTCAAAGCTTCAATTTCTTCAAAGCCCTGAGCTAACATAACTGCTACTTTAACCATGATTTTCTCCTTATTTGATTCGTTTTAATACAACCTTTTTCCGTTTGAATGGGACTTTTCCACTCTTTTCTTCAGCTAGATTGGTCTGGTAACTCATCGATAAAAGCAAGCCAACACCAATCAAATTACTAATAATAGCCGATCCCCCTTGTGAAATGAAAGGCAGTGGAATCCCGGTCAAAGGAAGCAAGCCCGTCACAGCACCTATATTCTCAAAGATGTGGAAGAGCAACATCATAATCAAACCTGTGGAAATATAGGTATAGAACTGGTTATTTGATTTGAGAGTAATCTTCAACATACGGTAAATCAGCATGAGATAAAGAGCAATAACAAGGACAGAGCCAATAAAGCCAAAATCTTCTGCGATAACCGTGAAAATCATATCCGACTCACGAACTGGAATAAGCAGATTCGAAGCATTAAAACCTTGACCAAATAAGCCACCACTTCCAATGGCAATCTGTCCTTGAGCCTGTTGGTAAGTGGTTGTTTGGGCAAAGTCAAAAGGATTGAGCCAAGCCAAAATACGGTTGATTTGGTAGGTCGGCATTCCCAGTTGATGGAGAAAAGCCCGACCGTCCTTGCTGATAAAAATAGCTAAGAAACCAGCAATTCCTGTTACAGCAGTCACAAATACTGGGATAATAATTTTCCAAGAAACCCCCGATAATAAAACGATTCCTGAGAAAATGGCTACAAAAACCAAAGCCGTCCCCAAGTCACTTTGAAGTGCCAAAAGAACTAGGACTGGAATGGTAAAGAGAATCATCCAGAAAATCAACAAGAAGTCCAGCGGAACTGTGCGTCTCCATTCCTTATGTTTTTTGGTAAACTGGACAATCACACGAGCCAACATGAGGATATAGGATATCTTCATAAATTCTGACGGCTGGAACAAGGTAACACCATTTACCGATACCCAGTTTTTGGCACCTGTTGATGCAACTAAGCTTGGATTATAAAAGACGATAGGTAAAACCATAAGTCCCAAGCCTAAAATATATAGAAAGGGTGTAACCTTCCAAAGAAATTCAGTATTAAAGAGCATGACCACAAAACCAATCACAAGCCCCAAGGCGATCCAGGCGACCTGCTGCCCTAAAATGGGCAGAATATTGTTTGGATAATCATGACTAACAGCTATATAAATAGCCACCACGCCGATAACCAGTAGGAAAAATACTGGCAGGAGCAAACTATAATCGACTCTAGAGTCGAGAGAACGTTTCATATATACTAACCTTATACTTTCATACAATACTATTTATCAAAGTTCATTTAAAAATTTATCAATAGCCTCATCAACTTCGGATTGAGAGACGGTTTTAACAATCGCTTCTTTTGCTAGAGAAGTCACAATTTGTTTGCCATATCGCTTTCCGACAATTCTCCTATCCAAAATCAGAGTTAAGGAACGTTGGTGTTCACGTCTCATACTTCTTCCTAAAGCCTGTTTTAAACGAATAATGGCCATTGGCAATTGATAATCATAAAAGGCATTTTTCCCTTCTTGAATTAGTTCCTGATTGATCTTTTTCGTCAAGGGTTCTTGGGGGTTTTGGAAAGGAAGTCTTGGTACAATTTGAATCACAAAAGAATGACTTGAAAAATCAACTCCCTCCCAGAAACTTGCTGCACCTAGCAGGATTTGTTGTTCACCTTTTTCAAAGCGTTTCTTCAGTTGATGAACATCCCCATTTTTATACTGGGCCAAGTGGCTAACTGGAAGTAAATCCGACACTGCTAGAAGCATGTCTTTAGCAGTAAAGAGAACTAAAATCGGTTGCTGGAAAGCTTGAATTTCCACTAGTAAATCAGCTACTTCTATGGCATAGACTTCTAAGGAAGTTTCTGTTACCAGGGGAAAATCTTTGACCAAGACCACTTCTTGATCCTGTTTTTTACCAGCTTCAATCTTAACAAATTTAGCTTCGGGATAGCCTAACAGGTCTGCCAAAGAAACTCTCTGACTAATCTCAAGAGTAGCCGACACTCCCAAGACTTGACATGAATCAGGCACTAAAGAAGATAGAAGAATACGGCCTGATTTTGTAGAAGAAATCTGAATTTTCTTTTGACTCGTTTCAGTTGCTTCAAGCCAGTAATCACCTTCAGCCGTAAAATAGCGAACCAGTTCCTCAAAGCCCTCTACTTTTAATTCTGAAAAATACTGGTGAAGATTGGCCAGAGAATCTAAGATATTTTTCCTAGATTTGCCAGACTGAAATTGCTCTATCAAATAGAGACACTCAAAGCGAATACTTTCTAGTATTCGTTGTTGAATTCTGTTTTCTTCTCCTACCAAAGCCTTATCAACTAAATCAATAATAGACTGGATATCGTAGGACTCTTGAAGCAGATTTTCTAGAGCCAACAAAACTTTTTGGACTTCATCAATAATCAATAAACGGTCACTGACAAATTCAGGATTATCTTCAAGTCTGGTTACAAGATAGGCATGATTGGTCACTAAAAGCTTACAGGCTTGTGCCCTTTCTTGACTTCGTTTCCAGAAATCTTCCGTCACAAATAAGCTTTGAGATGATAAATTCCCGTCATGACGAAGGTCTGCTAGAAAATGTTGGTAACGGTAAAGTTGCCCAATTTCATCCAAATCTCCTGTCTCTGTCTCTGTCAGCCAGACCAAGAGTTGCATTTTAAAGCGTCTAAATAAGCGATTTTCATCATTTTCCTGCAAGGAACGATAAAAGGCATCCAACTTCAGATAATTGTGTGGTCCCTTTAAACTATGAATATCTATATGGAACACTTCCTTGAGACGTTTACCTTCTTCTTCCATGATTTGATTTTGAAGAATCTTTGTCGGAACGCTAAGGACAATCTGACGATTTTCCACTTGGGACAACGCAGGTAAGAGATATCCATAAGTTTTACCAATCCCTGTCGGAGCTTGAATCAGAGAGACAGGCTCATCTTTCAATAGCAAGCCAACCTCTTTAGCAAAACTTTCTTGTTCCTCCCTCACTTCAAGGTTCAACAGAGAAATATTTTTAGAAAAATCCTGAGATAGTTTTCGTGACTCCAGGGGAGCTCCAGTTTTCTTGAAATACAGTCTTTGAACTTCGACCAAGTCTAGAGAACTCAGGATAGATTGGCTGCGATAAATTTCTTCAATAACCAGGTAGGACTCATATAAGAGGGCGTCAGCCATTTCCAGCAGGCGTTCCAAGAGACCTTTAGGAAGCTGTGCCATCTTTTCTCGTAGAAAAAGGAGTAATTCCGCAGTAGCTTGGGCATCTGAAAGGGCTGTGTGAGCGTGTTTTAGAGGAATTCCTAATTCTCGACACAATATCGGCAAACTATATTTTTCCAGTTTAGGAAAAAAGACCTGAGCCAATTCGACCGTGTCAACACGAGGATTTCTTAGTTCATAGCCTTCAAAAAATAAATTTTCCGCCAAGAGATTGGCATCAAACTGAACATTATGGGCTACAAAAATCCCATCCTCCACCAAGTCAAAGATTTTTCTAGCAACTTGCGAAAAATCAGGTGCTTGCGCCAGACGTTGGTCTGTCAATCCTGTCAGTTCTTTTATATGAGCATCCAAGGGTTCATGTGGATTGACATCTGTCGTATAGTGATCGACGATTTTTCCATCCTCAATCACGACAATTCCCACTTGGATAATTTTAGCCTTACTACCTGTGCTAGTTGCCTCTAAATCCACCACAACATAGCGATTACCAATCGTTTTCATTATAAAAAATTATACCAAAAAAAGGGCCATTTGGCACCTGCAAACATGGGATAATTTTCAAACTCGAGAAGGTTACTTGTATTAAAAATTCCAGCAAACAGAGCATCCTAGCCTACTAATTCTTTGAAAATATTGGAGAATAAGAAAAATTGAGAGAAGAAATGTTTGCATCTTCCTTCTCTCAACGAATCATTTACTTTATTTAACCATGTCAGGATCGTAGTCATAAAATCCTGTATCAAGGAAACGGTTTTTAGGGTGAAGTTTACGCACTTCTTCATCCAGCAAGAAGGCTTGGTCATGGCTAAAGTTGCCCTCTTGAATCAAGCTACGCGCTTGGATAAAGAGTTTTGCAATCTCAACAAAGTTCTGACCAGGTGTATAGAGACCTTCTAATTTCCAGTGAGTAAAACCATGCTCTACCAATTCTGTCAATTTTGTCATCAAATCAAGGTCATTGTTGGCAAAGATGTGGGTACCATGATTGTCTTCAAAAATGGAATAATGGCTCTCAGGGTCACTTGGCTCAGCCAAAAAGAGGTCACGCTTGCGCGTCTTTTCATCATCGATGTGCGTAAAGTTATAGTAATTTTGCAAGAGCGGACGTTTAGAATGATGGATAACGCTAGCTCCGTAAACCAAAACTTCAGCAGGAATTTCCAAAATCTCTGGCATTTTGAAAAGTTCAGCTGATGGAATTTCACGCGCCAAAACAGCCTCAGATGCGCCAGCCTTTTGTCCCCAGAAGTTAATCTGGCGACTGCTTGTCACCATAGTTGAAGCATCATAGATGGTCTTAAAGGAATAACCATCGCGGTTGACAACGTAAAAGACACCTGCATCCCCAATCGTAATGTAGTCTGTCTTGATTTCTTCCAAAAAGTCTAAGAAAGGCTTGATACGGTCCATCATATCTTGATGCATGAGGGCATTGACCGCAACAATCAATTCCTTACCTGCTTCATGAACCAACTTAGCAATTTCACGCAATTGGTCATGACTAAAGGTTGTTGGCAGACGAAGGCCAAAATCTTTCTCACCGACATAGATACGATCTACGCCAGCTTCGAGCAGTTGTTTAACTTGTTCAATACTTTCAGCAGTTGCTGTAATGATAATCTTTTCCATAAGAAAAATTATACCACATTTCTGGAAAATCAGCCATTCTTTAAAAATGAAAAGGGACTTTATTCTTATTGTAACCTTTCTGTAATAATTCTCTGCTGAAAAAATGATAAAATAGGTATGTACTGTTAAGGAGAGAATAATGCCCGTAAGAAAATTACAATCCTATGAGGTAGACTATCAAGAAGAATTAAGCCAGCAGGTTCCTCGCTATCAAGATTATACACCTGAAGCACAATCTGATGCCAATCTCAAGGAAATCCTATTTTTTGTTAATATCGCTGTTTTTTGTATCTGTATTGCTATCTTTAGTTTTATCTTTTTAGCATTAAAATTATCGCCTGCTCTTGCATTTGCCGCAGCAATCGGATCCAGCTTACTTGTTTTAAAAATTCAACGATCTATTATCAAACGAAAACGTAGAAGATAAATCCAAAATATCGCCCCGTCTGGAGCGATATTTTTATTTTTTCTTTTTAGATGGTGTGTGGATGGCAATCTTCACTTCAAAGATTGTTCCCTTTGGTTTATTATCTTTAACAGTAATGGTTCCTTTTAAGGCATCTACAATTTGCTTGGCCAGAGATAACCCTAAACCAAAACCACCTTTTTGACGGGTTCTAGCCTTGTCCACTCGATAAAAACGGTCAAAAATTTTCTTCTTATCTTCTGCTGAAATACCGACTCCATTGTCGGAAACTAGCAAATAAAGATTACGATCAGTCGCTGAAATCATAAAATCAATTTCACCATCCTCCTCAGTATATTTGATAGCATTATCAAATAAGATGGTCATCAGTTGTTTCAAAAGAAGTTGATCTGTGACAATCGTTCGATGGATCCGATTTTCAAAACGGAAGACACGATCATTTTCCGAAGCAATCATCTCATAGTTTGTGAAAGTCGTATTGAAAAAACTGGTTGGAACTTCTGCAAGTTCCGGCTTAATCCCATCATCTCTCCGAGCTAAATTCAACAAGTTTGTCGTCAAAAACCTCATGTTTCGAACTTCTTCCAAACTCGAAGCAATACTTTCGCTCACATCCATAATGGTAGCTTCTGGCTTACGGAAAAGGGTCTCTAAACGATTTTGCAAAACTGCAAGTGGGGTTCGTAACTCATGACTGGCATTTTCCACAAAGGACTGTTGCTTCTGCATGCTCTCAAGCAGAGGACGAACACTGACCCTAGCTAGATAGAGACTGGCAAGCAAAGACAGAATCCAGAAACTTGCCATTACAACCACAATCAATTGCTCATGCTTTTGACTGGCCTGCTCCAACTGACTGGTATTTATCAAGACAGCAGCATACTTGATATTGGTTGAAACCGAACTAATATTCGTTTCCATCAAAATCATGCGATAGATTTCTTCCTGTCCATAGCTATTAAGAACCTGAATCTGATAGATATGACCTAGTTCTTTCTTTTCTAACTTAATCTTATCCAATCCCAAAAATCGATTTCCAGAAAGGAGTTGGGTAAAATTCTTATCAAAAAGAATAACCTCTGTATTGGAACTGACATTGGGTTTTACATCAGTCTTGCTAGTATCTGTGGCAGCATTCTCTAAGTCTTTAATCTCTTCTGTTGCCCTATTTACTGCCAGCTGAATAACTGCCTGAGGATTATTACTCAAACCATGTAGCGTATCGTCAACCGAAGTATAGAGACTCGAGTGCATGACCTGTAAAATAATCAAGGTCATGGTGGAGAAAATCAGAGTGAAGACACCAAAGTTACGAATAAAGTAACTAAAGTCATCCGCATACCATGTTTTTTTTAGTTTACTGAACATCTTTTAAAATATACCCAACACTGCGCAAGGTTTGCAAATTCTCTGCAAAAGTGGTTCCTTTTAATTTCTTACGGACTTTTGAAACATAGACTTCGACAACTGAAATCGTTGTGTCACTATCAAATCCCCATAGACGATCAAAAATCTGAGTCTTAGGCAAAATAACATTTTGATTTTGAAGGAAATAAACCAGTAAATCGAACTCTTTCCCCAACAATTCGACAGAAGTATCTTCAACCTTAACGGTATTGGTTGACAAATTAACTACAATATTTCCATATGTCAAGGTGTTTTCATTAAATTTACCTGAACGTTTGAGAAGGGCTTGAATCCGCATTTTGAGTTCTTCTAGGTAGAAAGGTTTGGTCAGATAATCATCCGCTCCCAATTCAAATCCATGTCCCTTGTCATCCAAACTTTCCTTGGCAGTCATGATCAGAACTGGTGTCGTAATTCCCTTTTCACGCAATTCTTTCAATACTTGGAAGCCATTTTTTTCAGGTAACATCAAATCGAGCAAAATCAAGTCATAGACGCCACTCTCAGCTTCGTAGAGACCTTCTTCTCCATCAAAAACCTGCATGACATCCGCAAAATCGTCTAAAAAGTCAAATACTGAATTTGACAGGCCTAGGTCATCCTCAACTAATAAGATTTTTATCATGAGAAACTCCTCCTTATTAAAACCATTATACCAAATTTGCCTTAAAAAAAACTCAACTCTCTACATTTTACATGAGATAGCTGAGTTTTCTTTTTATTTTAGGCTTATTTATGCGTTTCCGTATTGAAGAACGACTGCTTCCACTGCAGTTTTTTCACGGTTAATCAAGTCAACACGCGCTGCAATTTCCTTGATTCCCATACCGATATTACGGCTAAGAGCAAGGTCAGAAAGTTGCGGTTCAAAGAATTCCTTGTACTCTGCCAAGCGTTGCTGAGTCTTAAATACGTGAGCAGGAAGGATAACAAAGCTATCAAAGCTCATATCTCCACCAAGAGCTGCCTTAATCCAAGCCCAATTTTCACGAGCCCAAGACCATGCTGTTTCCTGAGTTGCTTGATGGCTTAAGAACTGGAAGTACCAAGCAGACAAGTCTTGTGGTTTGACCACAAATTTGTCCTTCCAAGAAGTAATCAAGGTTTGGATATTGTCCGCATCTTTACTGTAGGCAAGAGCTGCTGCCAACTGACGTTTAAAGACAGCATCTGTTGCGTGCGTATAAGTATCAAGATAAAGTGCTAACAAGTCTTTAGTCTCATGATGTTTCATCTCATTGATGAGAACTTGTGAACGAATAGCTGCTGGGAGTCCTGCAAGATTCTCCTTGTGTGCTGCGAAGATTTGGCTAGCGGCTTGACTAGCTTCTGCATCATTTGAGCGAATCATCATAGAAATGGCCAACTGACGAACCAATTCATCCTCATCTGATTCGCCATCTTTAGCTTCAAAACCAAGACGGTCATAATTATGACGAGCCAATTTAGCAACCAAGGCTTTGAAGGCTCTTTCAGCTTCTGTTCCTTCATCGATAAAGCGCTCAAGGGCAGAAATTACTTGAGAAACAGCTGAAACGACAAGGTAAGATTCTTCTTTAGCGAGTTTATCAAGGACTGGAAGCAAGTCTGCATAAGAAATGTGCCCTGCTTCAGCAAGCAAGCGACGTTCTTGGACGATTTGCAGTTTACTTGTGTTATCAAGCTCAACTAGGTCAGCAAGAACTGCATCCAACAAATCTCCTTGATAGTCGGTAATGTAGTGGGCTGTATTTTCAGTGTTGAGACGAAGTGCTGTTTTGTTTTCAGCAAGAAGGGCTGCATAGCCAGGGATTTCGATGCTTTCAGTTTCGAGTGTATCAGGCAAGCCTTTCCAATTGCTGTTTAGTGGCACAACCCAGAGACGGTTCTTGTCTTCGTGCTCACCGATAAAGAATTGTTTTTGTGAGATCTTCAAGACATCATTTTCAACTTTGACAGTGAGAACTGGATAACCAGGTTGTTCCAACCAAGAATCCATGAAGGCTGCAACATCACGTCCAGACGCTTGACCAAGAGCATCCCAAAGGTCACGACCAATTGTATTGCTGTATTGATGTTTTTCAAAGTAGGCATGCAAACCTTTGGCAAAATCGGTATCACCTAGCCAACGACGAAGCATATGCATAAGGCGACTTCCTTTGGCATAGACGATAGCTCCGTCAAAGAGCGTATTGATTTCATCTGGATGTTTCACTTCGACGTGAACAGATTGAACACCATCAGTCGCATCACGTTTCAAGGCAGACGGAACACCACCTGTTTGGAAATCTTCAAAGATATTCCAGCTTGGTTCAATAGCATCCACACAGACGTACTCCATCATGTTGGCGAAGCTTTCATTGAGCCAAAGGTCATCCCACCATTTCATAGTTACCAGGTTACCAAACCATTGGTGAGCCAATTCATGTGCCACAACAAGGGCAACTTGTTGACGGCTAGCAAATGTTGAGTTCTCATCTACAACCAAGTACACTTCACGGTAGGTTACAAGACCCCAGTTTTCCATGGCTCCAGCTGAGAAGTCAGGAAGGGCGATATGGAGAGATTGAGGAATTGGATACTTAACTCCGTAGTAATCTTCGTAAAATTCGATTGATCGAACGGCAATATCTAGTGAGAAATCAAGGTTAGATAGTGGGTGGGCTTTGGTTGAGTAGACACCAACGAGGGTACCGTTTTTAGTTTTAGCGGTTACTCCTTGCAAATCACCTGCTACAAAGGCTAACAAGTAAGAAGACATGCGAGGTGTTGTCTCAAACTTCCAGATACCCGTTTCCTTACGGTTTTCAACATCTATCTCCGGCATGTTTGACAAGGCCAATTCACCTTCTGCTTGGTCAAAACGTAGAGAAAGGTCAAAAGTTGCTTTGGCTTCTGGCTCATCCACACATGGGAAGGCTTCACGCGCAAAATGGCTCTCGAACTGAGTTGACAAGACTTCCTTCTTCACCCCATCAACTGTGTAGTAAGATGGGTAAATCCCTGTCATGTTATCCGTGATTTTTCCTGAAAAGGCAAGAACCACTTCAACTTGACCAGCCTCAGCCAATTCGATATGAAGGGCTTCATTTTCGTGATCAACTGTAAATGGACGAGCTTGACCTGCAACTTCTACAGAAGAGATTTCCAAGTCTTTTTGGTGCAGGGAAATACGGTCACTCTGTGCTTGACCAGTAATGGTCACCTTCCCAGAAAATGTCTTGGTCTCACGACTCAAGTCTAAAAATAAATCATAGTGTTCAGGAACAAATTGCTTAATAAAATGTTCAACTGCTTGCATAGTTTTCTCCTATTCTAAGTTTAAGAGCTGCTACTCTTCTTCAAACAAACTTATTATATCATGTTTTACTTGAGAAAAAAGGATTGGACGGTGATTTTCCAAACTTTCTTCCTTCTAATAGTCTACAGTGGGTAGACCTTGCTAAATTCTTCTAAAACAACCTTGCTTTCAGGTGTAAAAGTCAGTCCTGCTTCTTTCAGCCACTCGGCGAAACAATCCTCATGAACCTGACGCCAATAGGCTAGGGATTTGTCACCTTCCCCTTCCTTGTAGGCATGTTGAGCAGAAACTTGATTGAAGGGCTGGACAGAAACCTTTGTAATTTCAACAATACAGACAGCCTGATTTTGACTATCTAAAATGACATCAAAAGTTCCTTCTTGAGGAAGGGGTTCGGCTTCTAGTGCGTAAAGGTCATAGACTGAGGCGGTTGCTGACTTTTCTCCTTTTAAAACCAAATCCGCCAACAAATCAGCTTCCACTCCAAAAGCCCAAGCATCTATCGCATCTCCAATCGAGGGGTTGATTTTCTTATATGCATTCCACATTTCTTGAGGTGTCATAGGTTGCTCCTTTTTCTTAACTTTATTCTCCCTACTTCAAAGACCAGCCACCATCTATTGTCAAAATTTGTCCCTGCATGGCAGATGCCTTTCCACTGGCCAAAAAGAGACTGACTTCTGCCACTTCTTCTGGCCCAATCCAGCGTTTTATTGGTGTTTCACTCGCCACCCAGTCCGCTAAACCACCTGGTTCAAAGTCCGAAGCGGTCATAGCTGTCTTGACTGCTCCTGGAGCGATACCAAAGACCTGAATCCCAGCTTCAGCATAGTCTAGAGCCAACTGCTTGGTAAATCCAGCCAAGGCATGTTTAGATGAAGTATAGGCGTGACCACCACCTCCTGCTAGATTTGAAGCAATGGAACACATATTGATAATGGATCCTTTTTTATTCTCCAACATTTGAGTCAAATAATAGCGAGTCAACTCAACAGGAGTCACGTAGTTAATTTCAAAAATCTCTTGAATGTCCTGCGCTGTCTGTTCCAAAAGTGGTTTATAATCGTCCAAAATTCCCGCAGTATTGCACAAAACATCAACCTGAGGACACCAGTCAAAAATAGGCTCTAAGTCCAAGGTCAAATCTCTCTGTAAAAAGTGGAAATCACCCTCTAAGAGTGGATCTTCACCTTGGTCAACTCCATAAACTTGATAATCCTTCTCTAAAAAAAGACGAGCCTGAGCCAGGCCAATTCCTGAACTCACTCCTGTAATGAGTACACGTTTAGTCATGCACTTCTACCCAATCCGTCGCCAAAACATCACAAGGTGTCGGGCTCCACATGGAAAAACCTTCTCCCTCCCCGGAAACGTTGATCAGGAAATAAGGTGTCACTTCAAGTGCAACCCCGTTTTGTTCAATGGTGTCAAAAAGTTGGACGTAGTTTTCAGCACCTCCCCAACCAGTTCGTACATATTTTTTCTTAGCCTTTAATCCAGGCAGAATTTCTTCAAATGTCATGATTTTCTCCTTTTATATCGATAAATCTTCACTTCATTATAACAAAAAAACCGCTTTAAAACGGCTTTTTGACTGTGATTTATTTACATCTGCTTCTACCTACGGCAAATTATTCCCTGCAGCAAGATAAATTTCATACCATTCTTTTCTTGTTAAACTAAAGTTTGTCGCTTGGCTAGCTTCTACCAAATGCTTTGGATTTGTTGTACCTACGACTGCCTGCATTTTTGCTGGATAACGCAATATCCAAGAAATAGCAATAGTTGAAGGGGTTACTCCATATTTAAAAGCTAAACGATCAAGTACTTGATTTAAAGCTTGAAATTTCTCATTTCCAACAAAATTCCCTTTAAAATAGCCAAATTGTAAGACAGACCATGCTTGAATGACCACATCGTGTAATTTGCAATATTCAAAAATGCTGCCATCTCGAATAGCTGCTTGACTATCTTCCATATTAACATGAAAACCTGATTCGAATCCTGGAGTAAAAGCCGCACTCAATTGCAACTGATTAACAGCTAACGGCTGCTTGACATCTTTTTTAAGCAATTCCATCATCATAGGATTTTGATTAGAAACTCCAAAATCTCGAACCTTACCTTGTTTATAAAGGAGATCAAAGGCTTCTGCTACTTGGTCAGATTCCATCAAAGCATCTGGTCGATGAAGAAGCAAGCTATCTAGATGATCAATCTTCAATCTTTGCAAAATACCGTCTACTGATTTTATAATATAGTCCTTAGAAAAATCAAAATAGGTAAATTCTTCAATGTGAATTCCACATTTTGACTGAATCCACATCTCTTCTCTTAAATCTGGACGATCTTTTAAGACAAGACCTAACAGTTCTTCACAACGACCACGACCATATATATCAGCCAAGTCGAAAGCATTGATTCCAACAGAAAGTGCTGTCTCTACAAGCTCTTCAACTTCTTTTACAGACTTATCTTCTATTCTCATCATTCCGAGAACAATTTCTGATAATTCTTTGTCATCTTGACCAAGAGTTATGTATCTCATCAAATTTTTCTCCTTTAATCTCTACCATTCTTCCCTTCATTATAACAAAAAACCGCTTTACAACGGCTTTTTGACTATATTTCACTCCATTTTATTTTTTTAAACCCACGGAACAAGACAAAGATTCCAATAAAGAGGACAGCTAAAGGAATAACTTTTGTAAGAAAAACATTTGAAATGCCCATCCACTCATAGTAACGGAGCAGAGAACCTACAATAAGATGGGCAACAATCATACTGTTAAAGGGACGAAAAAAATCTTCTTTCCAATTCCAAATACTGATGACTAGAGAAAGTGTAAAGATAGATAAACTATCCCAGGGAGCCGGAAGATAAAAAGCTCCTTCTTGTATGAATCTTGCCATTCCTACATATCCTAGAACAACCAGAAGAACTATACTCCCAACGACAATATAAGTTCCAATTTTCATTTTAGGAGAATCTTGGACTAAGTCCCAACGTAAGATTGTGGCCACAAGAGCAAATCCAATCAGAAAAAGAAGAAGTTGCCCTAAAAAAGTAAGCAAATTGACTGTTAAGAGAGGACCTTTAGAAAAATCACTTAGTAGTTGATAATAACGTAATACCGCTAGGACAAGAATTGGCGTCAAAAGGGACTCCTTGATAGAACTGTGTGGTGCTTCCTTGAGCATCTCTTTCATTATTGTTTTAGGATTCTTACCTAAATAATCCTCTGCACTCATGCCATCTCGTTCTGCTTCTGAGAAATCTAACATCATCAAATAAATCTGCTCTCTGAGATAGTCCTCATCATAGAGAAATCCAGCAAGATTAAAACTATCCCACAGTTCCTCAAAATACTGCTGATTCTCCTCAGAAAACTCATGTAGCAAAGCGCTTGTTTCTTCATAATACTTCATTTTCTTCATGGTTTAACCCCCATTCTTAATCCCTTCTACTTTTTGACTCAAATCGTCCCATTGTTGCCAAAAGACCGAGACACGCTCTTCTCCTTCTTTGGTTAACGAAAAATACTTCCGATCTGGACCATCTGGCGACGGACGCATGTCGCCTCTAATCCATTGATTTTTTTCTAACTTTTGCAACAAAGGATAAATAGTTCCTGGAACGATAGTATCAAATCCAGCCTCTCGTAAAGTCTGAACCAACTCATAACCATATCGCTCTTTTTGACCAATCATATCCAAGACACAACCTTCAAGAACACCTTTTAATAGTTGAGTTTCCTTCATCCTTTCCCCCTTCTATCTATTTTGTAATACCTACTAGTAGCTTCATCTATAATATACCACTTCCACACTAGTTTGTAAAGCATAATAGTTAAATAAAAAAACAGAACTAGCATGAACTAGTCCTGTCTATTTTTACCCAATCACACTTCCGTTTGGTACAGCTGGATCAACTGTGAGAAGGGTTAATTGTCCATCATGTTCAGCTGAGAGAATCATCCCTTGGCTGACATATTTCTTCATCATCTTGCGTGGTTTGAGGTTGGCAACGATTTGAACTTTCTTGCCGACCAATTCTTGTTCGTTTGGATAGTATTTTGCAATTCCTGAGAGGATTTGACGATCTTCACCATCACCAGCATCCAAGCGGAATTGAAGCAACTTATCTGAACCTTCTACTTTAGACACTTCTTTGACTTCTGCGACACGGATTTCGACCTTGTCAAAGTCTTCAAACTTGATTTCTTCCTTGTTTAGTTTGAGTTCAACTTCGTCTGGATTCCACTCTTTTTCGACTGCTGGTTTATTGCCTTCCATTTGTTCCTTGATATAGGCGATTTCTTCTTCCATATCCAGACGTGGGAAGATTGGTGTTCCTTTGGCAACTACAGTCACATCTGCTGGGAAGTCAGCCAAGTTCAAGTTCTCAAGGCTAGCAACTTCTGCTAAACCAAGTTGAGTCAAAACTGCACGACTGGTTTCCATCATAAATGGTTCAATCAAGTGAGCTACGACACGAAGGCTAGCTGCCAAGTGACTCATAACACTTGCCAATTGATCGCGTAGTGCTTCATCCTTTGCCAATACCCATGGAGCTGTCTCGTCTATGTATTTGTTAGTACGAGAGATAAGGGTCCAGACTGCTTCAAGTGCACGTGGGTAGTCAACTGCTTCCATGTAGGTGTGGTAGTCAGCGATTGATTGTTCTGCAACGTCAGCAAGAGCATGGTCAAACTCTGTTACACCTTCTACATAGGCAGGGACTTGCCCGTCAAAGTACTTATTAATCATAGAAACCGTACGGTTGAGGAGGTTTCCAAGGTCATTGGCCAATTCGTAGTTGATACGGCCTACATAGTCTTCAGGAGTGAAGGTTCCGTCTGAACCAACTGGAAGGCTACGCATGAGGTAGTAACGAAGTGGATCTAGACCATAACGTTCTACCAACATTTCAGGGTAAACGACATTCCCTTTAGATTTAGACATTTTGCCGTCTTTCATGACGAACCAACCGTGAGCAATCAAACGATCTGGCAATTTGATATCTAACATCATAAGAAGGATTGGCCAGTAGATTGAGTGGAAACGAAGGATGTCTTTTCCTACCATGTGGAAGACTGTTCCATTCCAGAATTTGTCAAAGTTACCATGTTCATCTTGACCGTAGCCAAGAGCTGTAGCATAGTTAAGAAGGGCATCAATCCAAACATAGACAACGTGTTTTGGATTAGATGGCACTGGCACACCCCATGTAAAGGTTGTACGAGAAACAGCCAAATCTTCCAAACCTGGCTCGATGAAGTTGCGAAGCATTTCATTCAGACGACCATCTGGAGTGATAAATTCAGGATGGGACTTGAAAAATTCGACCAAACGATCTTGGTATTTGCTAAGGCGAAGGAAATATGATTCTTCAGATACCCATTCAACCTCGTGACCTGATGGAGCAATACCGCCAGTTACATTTCCAGCTTCATCACGGAACACTTCCGCAAGCTGGCTTTCTGTAAAGAATTCCTCATCTGAAACTGAATACCAACCAGAGTATTCACCCAAGTAAATATCATCTTGAGCAAGCAAGCGCTCAAAGACTTGAGCCACTACTTTTTCATGGTAGTTATCCGTTGTACGGATAAATTTATCGTATGAGATATCTAGTAATTGCCAGAGTTCTTTGACTCCAACTGCCATCCCATCAACATAGGCTTGAGGGGTGATTCCAGCTTCTTCTGCTTTTTGTTGAATCTTTTGACCATGCTCATCAAGACCTGTCAAATAAAAGACATCGTAGCCCATCAGGCGTTTGTAACGTGCTAGGACATCACAAGCGATGGTTGTATAGGCAGATCCGATATGCAGTTTACCAGATGGATAGTAAATCGGCGTTGTAATATAAAAATTCTTTTCAGACATAATTTTTCCTTTCCAGGCAAATGAAACCTGTTTTTCTAACACTTCATTATATCACATTTTTAATGATTTTCGATAGGGAAATCCATACAAAAACAAGATAGACAAGCGTCCATCTTGTTAATCTTATTCATAACGAAGGGCTTCAATTGGATCAAGTTTCGATGCCTTGTTGGCTGGCAAGACTCCAAAAACGATACCCACACTAGCCGAAACTGCAAGACTAAATAGGGCAACTGGGATTGATACTCCAACTTCTATACCCGCAATCAAGCCTTGCAATAGCAAACCTGCTAAGGCAGTTAAACCACTTGCAATTGTCAAGCCAATTAATCCACCTAACAAGGTCAAAATCATGGATTCAATCAAAAACTGGATTAAAATATTGGCACGAGTTGCACCCAAAGCCTTACGGAGACCAATCTCACGGGTACGCTCTGTCACCGAAACCAGCATGATATTCATAACACCAGTTCCTCCAACAAAGAGGGAAATACCTGCAATGGCACTAATAATCGTAGTTATAAAGCCGAACAATTGTTGTACTTCTTGGAAGGCTGCAGTCGCATCTGCCACCTGATACTCCCCTTGCTGAATACCAGCAATTTCGGTCAATTTTCTAGCTAATTCTGGTCCCACAGTTGGTGTCAAACTGGTATCATTAACCCGGAAGACAATATCAGAAATCTCATCCATATTGAAGTTGTTGGCAAGAGAAATATTAGTCGTAATCGGAAGTCCACCAATACCAAAAGTCTTGGCAGTCTTGGCCTCATCGCTGGTATAGACACCAATGACACGATAGCTAAAGCCACCAACATCTATAACCTGGTTAACAGCTTCTTGAGCAGATCCAAACAGACTATTAGCAAGTTCTTGGTCTAGTAAAATGACACTGGCCACATCTTTATAATCCTGAGCTATAAGACTTCGGCCTGCAACAATTTCATTTTCAACCGCCTTCATATAGGTAATATTCCCACCCGTCAAGCTAGCGCGCTCCACTTTTTTATCTTTATAAGATAAGGTGGTATTCGTTGAGTTGGTTACATAGTAACTATCTACCCCCTTCAGTTTAGCCGCCTCCCTGACCCAAGACTCTTGTGGTTTTGGTGGTTCAACAGGAACTTCCTCTTCTTTCCCAGAAACTGTCAAAGCCGATTGTTTTTGGGTAAAAGAACCGTCTTTACTTTTAATAGGCGAGAAAAAGACATGAATATTCTTCTGTGACTTGGTCATGTTTTTATTGACCTGACGAGACATGGAATCCCCCAGAGCCATAATCACAACAACTGATGAAACACCAATGATAATCCCAATCATAGTAAGAAAAGAGCGCATCTTATGTGCCATGATAGATGAAAAGGCAAATTTCAGATTCTGCATCTTAGTTTTCCTCCTTTTCTAACTGCGCACTGTCAGACGAAATAACTCCATCTCGAATGACAATCTGGCGTTTGGCATAAGTAGCGATTTCAGGCTCATGCGTTACCATGATAATAGTTTTTCCTTCTTTATTTAGTTCAACCAATAGTTGCATGATTTGGTTACCTGTTTTGGTATCCAAGGCTCCTGTCGGTTCGTCCGCTAGGATAATAGAAGGATTGTTTACCAAGGCACGCGCGATAGCTACACGTTGCTTTTGACCACCAGATAATTCCGAAGGCAAATGATGACTACGTTCTGTCAATTCAACCTTATCTAAATACTCCTCAGCTAACTTGCGACGTTTTGAAGCCGAAACTCCCGCGTAAATCAAGGGCAATTCTACGTTTTGCAGAGCGTTAAGTTTAGATAGAAGAAAAAACTGCTGAAAGACAAAACCGATTTGTTGATTGCGGACCTTGGCTAGTTGTTTTTCACCGAGTCCAGCTACTTCTTGGCCTTCAAGATAATATTCTCCACTGGTTGGTGTATCCAACATACCAATCGTATTCATGAGAGTAGACTTACCCGAACCAGATGGTCCCATGATGGCAACAAATTCACCCTCATTCACTTCTAGGTTGATATTTTTGAGAACCTGCAGTTCTTGGTCACCGTTACGGTAGCTTCTGCAGATATTTTTTAGACTAATTAGTTGCTTCATCAGCCTTCACCTCTTTTCCTTCCTCTAGAGAAGACGTTGGGTTACTGATGACCTTGACTCCATTTGTCAGACCTGAAGTGATTTCTTGGTTGTCTGCATCAGCATTTCCCAAACCAACTTCCACTTTCTTAGCCTTTTTCTGCTCGTCAAGCACCCAGACATAGTTCTTATCATTTTCAGTCACAATACTTGTTAGAGGAACCAAAATGGCTTTACTCTTATTCTTGACCTCAACACTTACTGAGAATCCTTGTTTCAAATCACCGATTTCACTTGTAACATCGATAGTATATGGATATTTAGAACCAGAATTACCACCTGCTGCGGCAGTAGCTGCACTTGCCGCTTCACCATTGTTTTTAGGGTAGTCAGAAATGTAGCTAATCTTACCAGTCCAGCTCTTATCTTGGTAAACTTTAGAAGTAAAGGTTACTTCTTGTCCTACAGAGAGGTTGGCAAGGTTATATTCAGATAGTTCCCCCTTAACTTGCAAGTTTTCATTGCTAACGACATGAACTACCACCTGGCTAGCTCCAGTTGGAGATTTAGAAACATTACGGTTGACTTCGACCACAGTTCCCTCTAGGGTACTGAGAACCGTCATTGCATCCAACTGACTTTGAGCCTTGCTTAATTGTGCCGCTGCATCTGCACGGGCATCACGGGCATCACCCAATTGAGCATCAATAGAGGATACTGAATTTCCTGCGACTGGAGCTGGAGTTTGTGCCGCAGCTCCTTCGACTCCTGCTGGTGTTGGCAACTGTGGAGCCGGAGCTGAAGCGGCTTCATTCCGTGCTTGATTGAGTTCATTGATATGACGATCTGCCTTCGCAACTGCTCGACTAGCTGAATCATAGGCCGCCTGGGCTTCTGAACTACTGTACTTGACTAAAGCCTGCCCTTCACTAACCTTATCCCCCACAGAAACAAGGATTTCATCTAAATCTCCCTTACTAGCATCAAAATAAACATATTGTTCATTTTTTGCCGTTACTGTCCCTGATAATAAAACAGAGGATGCAACGCTTCCTTCTTTAGCAACAACCAGATGAGTAGCCTCATCTTTTACAGCGGTCTGAGAAGGTTGTCTAAAAAGCAAAATGCCCCCAGCCCCCAATACAACAACACTTGCAGCACCGATTGCTGCATACAATTGCCACTTTTTAGCCTTACGATTCTTTTTCATAATGAAACTCCTTTTTTGATTTAAAGTCCTTAACAATATTATACAAAAATTACCAAATACAAACAATAACAATTCAGAACGAAATAATGACATTTCAGGATTCACTTATTGTTCGGAAATTTTTATCTCTATTGTACTAGTTATATAATACACTTTATTTTTCTTTTTTGCAAGCCTTTTCTTTAATTTTTTTGAACGTAGCAGATTTTTGCAATCACATCAAAAAAAAGATAGAATATGACTATCAAAAAATGACACTCTACTATTTAAAAGAGTACAAAGGAGTTTTCAATGAGAGAATATGATATCATTGCTATCGGTGGAGGTAGCGGAGGAATTGCTACCATGAATCGTGCTGGTGAACATGGAGCCAAAGCTGCCGTTATTGAGGAAAAGAAATTAGGTGGAACCTGTGTCAACGTCGGTTGTGTTCCTAAGAAAATCATGTGGTACGGAGCACAAATTGCTGAGACTTTCCATCAATTTGGAGAAGACTACGGTTTTAAAACTACTGATCTTAACTTTGACTTTGCAACCCTACGTCGCAATCGTGAAGCTTACATTGATCGCGCTCGTTCTTCTTATGATGGCAGTTTTAAACGCAACGGTGTAGACTTGATTGAAGGACATGCTGAATTTGTAGATTCTCATACTGTCAGCGTAAATGGTGAACTCATTCGTGCTAAACATATCGTGATTGCTACTGGTGCCCATCCAAGTATTCCAAATATTCCTGGTGCTGAGCTAGGTGGCTCTTCTGATGATGTATTTGCTTGGGAAGAATTGCCAGAGTCAGTTGCTATTCTAGGCGCTGGTTATATTGCCGTTGAATTGGCTGGCGTACTCCACACTTTTGGTGTCAAGACAGACCTCTTTGTTCGTCGTGATCGTCCTTTACGTGGTTTTGATTCTTACATCGTTGAAGGTTTGGTCAAGGAAATGGAAAGAACAAACTTACCACTTCATACTCACAAAGTCCCTGCCAAGTTAGAAAAAACTGCTGAGGGCATTACCATTCATTTCGAAGATGGTACTAGTCACACAGCTAGCCAAGTTATCTGGGCTACTGGTCGCCGTCCAAACGTTAAGGGCTTGCAACTTGAAAAAGCTGGAGTAACTCTGAACGAACGTGGCTTTATCCAAGTGGATGAATACCAAAATACTGTTGTTGAGGGAATCTACGCTTTAGGTGATGTAACAGGCGAAAAAGAACTAACTCCAGTTGCTATCAAGGCTGGACGTACTTTGTCTGAACGTCTCTTTAACGGCAAAACAACTGCAAAAATGGATTACTCAACTATTCCAACTGTTGTCTTTTCACACCCTGCTATCGGAACGGTTGGTTTGACAGAAGAGCAAGCTATTAAAGAATACGGTCAAGACCAAATCAAGGTTTACAAATCAAGCTTTACGTCTATGTACTCTGCTTGCACTGACAACCGTCAAGAAACACGTTTCAAATTGATCACAGCAGGTTCAGAAGAAAAAGTTGTCGGACTTCATGGAATTGGCTATGGTGTTGATGAAATGATTCAAGGATTTGCCGTTGCTATCAAAATGGGAGCAACCAAGGCAGACTTTGATGCAACTGTGGCGATTCACCCAACTGCATCTGAAGAATTTGTAACTATGCGTTAATCGAAATAAAAGAAGCTGATACAAATGTATCTGCTTCTTTTTTGATGTTTTCGAATCGATGAAAACAACTTAACCAATAAGCAAAATCGGCCGTTACAGTTTTTGTTACCTTGTTTTAAAAAATTGGTTGACAATAATTACTCTACGAGTATAATAGTTACTATACATCAGAAAAGAGGTTAACTATTTTGAAAAAAGCTCATATTTATGCTATCCCTGCTATTGGAGCTGCTCTCATTGCTGTTTTGGCACAAATCAGTCTTCCAATTGGACCTGTTCCCTTCACTCTGCAAAACTTTGCAATCGGCTTGATTGCAACTGTCTTTAGACCAAGAGAGGCTGTACTTTCTGTTGGACTCTATCTTCTTCTAGGTGCTATCGGTCTTCCTGTTTTTGCAGGAGGTGGAGCTGGTTTTCAGGCTTTAGTTGGTCCTACTGCAGGCTATCTTTGGTTTTATCTTGTTTATTCTGGACTTACATCCTCTCTAACCAACAGCAAGAGTAGTGTTGTCAAGATTTTTCTTGCAAACCTCTTGGGTGATGCCCTTGTCTTTGTCGGCGGGATTCTCAGCTTACATTTTCTTGCTGGAATGGCATTTGAAAAAGCTCTTGTTGTGGGGGTCATTCCCTTTATCATTCCAGACCTTGGTAAAATTATTGCTATTAGTTTTATTAGCCGTCCATTACTTCAACGCCTTAAAAATCAAGCTTACTTTGCTAACTAAAAAAGGATATCGAGTTGTAATGACTCAATATCCTTTTCTTTCATTTTGAAAACTTAGTTACCTTTAAAGGCATCCACCATCGTTTGAAATTCTTCATTAGAGAGAGTAATCCCTTTGCCCATTTTAGTATGATCTGGACTCCAAGCACGAATATCAAACTTTGCAGGGGCACCATTAAAGCTCACACGGTTGATTTCCTTAGTCCAACCTTTTTCGTTTTCAGAAAGAGTCAACAAGTGCTCTTCGATTTCAAATGTAAATTCTGCCATTTTCTTCTCCTTTTTTAGCTTTCATTAGTTTATTCGTAAAATCTTGTAGATTTTAGGAAAATTTTATATAATATTGATATAAAAGAAGGGAGGCCACTATGAGACATAAATTCCAGCAAGTTCTAGATAAAATACATGACTTTTTAAATGGACATGACCAATCAGACCAGACTGAAAGCAACTCCCTTACAGCCACTATTGAAGAGGCTATCCAGAAACAAACCGCTGTTCACCTTATCTTGTCTGAGACAAGTTTTACAGGTGACATCATCAAATACGATCAGCAACGCCAGCAAATTATCGTGAAAAATTTTGCCAAAAATGTGACCCGTATTATCCGCATAAGCGATATTCAGCGCCTGCGATTTGTCCCTTCAACTGTCCAAACAGCCCAAAAAAATAGATTTAAGAAAGAGTGAGATGTAGTTACTGCATCCCACTCTTTTTTCTTAGCGAACTTGTTCAAAATGTAAATGAACGGCGATGTGATCTCCATAACCACTTCTTTCCAAGTCACGTTGTAGACGATAGGAAATGTAGTGTTCTGCAATGGTAATGTAACCTGCACCCAGTAAACGATGTTCAACCAAAGACTGAATCATGCTGATGGTCGCACGCTCCACCTTGGCCTCTTCCAAATCCAAAACCACTTTCTTAGTGACTTGTGCAAGGTTTTGACGTAAATCATCTGTCAATACATAGACAGTCTGGGCTGCTTTTAAGATAGCTTGGTAAATCTTATCTGGATTAAATTCAGCAATTTCTCCATCACGTTTGATTACTTGCATAGGTATCTCCTTTATTCTTTGTTTTCTTTAATTTCTGCCAGCATTTTTTCTTCTTCTGCTGTCAGTTGATAATGTTCAAGCAAATCCGGTCTGCGTTCATAGGTTTTCTTTAAACTCTCATACAGGCGCCACTGACGAATCTTTTCATGGTGTCCACTCATCAGTACATCTGGCACAACCATACCTCGATAATCGTAGGGACGTGTGTACTGAGGATATTCGAGAAGCCCAGAAGAAAAACTATCATCTTGGTGGCTAGACTCCTTGCCAATCACTTCTGGAATCAGGCGTACCGTAGCATCAATCATGGTCATAGCTGCCAACTCACCACCAGTCAGTACATAGTCTCCCAGAGAAACCTCATCTGTCACCAAGGTCTTAATACGCTCATCATAACCCTCATAGTGCCCACAGATAAAGATTAACTCTTCCTCTTGAGCCAAATCCTCAGCATAAGCCTGATCAAACTGCTTTCCAGCAGGATCGAGGAGAATGACGCGCGGATTTTTCTTTTCAATAGCATCAAAGGCATCGAAAATGGGTTGGGCTCGGAGCAACATCCCCTGACCGCCTCCGTAGGGCTCATCGTCGACATGGCGGGCCTTTTCAGCATTTTCTCGAAAATTATGATACTGGATATCCAAGAGCCCCTTTTCTCGAGCCTTTCCAACGATTGAGTGCTCTAGCGGAGAAAACATCTCTGGAAAAAGGGTTAAAATATCAATCTTCATCGTCTAACCCTTCTAAGATTTCCACATCGACGCGGTTATTTGGAATATCAACATTGAGAATCACTGGTGGGATATAAGGCAAGAGCAAATCACGCTTGCCTTTTCGCTTGACCACCCAGACATCGTTAGCACCTGGTTGCAGGATTTCTTTGATGGTTCCAATCAAGTTATCACCCTCATAGACTTCTAAACCGATAATCTCGTGATAATAGAATTCACCATCATCTAAATCGTTTAAATCTTTCTCAGCAACCTTGAGACTATATCCCTTATACTTTTCGATAGCGTTGATATGGTACATATCTTTGAATTTAATAATGTCAAAGTTCTTCTGTTTACGGTGGCTAGCGATGGTCACTGTTTGGACAAACTGATCTTTTTCATCAAACAAGGCCAGCTCAGTACCTTTTTTAAAACGTTCTTCTGCAAAATCTGTCACAGACAAGACTCGCATCTCACCCTGCAACCCTTGCGTATTGACGATTTTCCCAACATTAAAGTAGTTCATCTTGTCTCCTGTATCTATTTCTATCCTTTATTTTATCACGTTCCAGGGATTTTCTCAAGTTGGATAAATCTCATCTTACAGAGCTACTACTTCTTCAAAGAATTCACCAATTATCTGATTAAACTCTTCAGGATGATCATTCATCGGTTGGTGTTTACTATCTGAAATCGTTACTTGACGCGCATTGGGATTTAAGGCAATGATACCATCGTAGATCATTTTTAGGTGTTTGGGAAAATCATTTTCGCCTCTTACTAATAGCATAGGAGGATTTCCTTGATAACCTTCTATCTCATGGACAGCTAAGAAACCTGTGATTCCAAGGTTCAAAAAAACATCTCTCCCAGTTTCTATAATGGCCGTCTTGACTAATTCTCTTGTGATAGGATTATCTGTACACATTTTTGAGTTCTTATCTGCAATCAACTTCCAAGGAATCGTTTTATACATAAGGGAACTATATTTTATGCGATTTCTCTCTTTATCTGATAGGTAACGATGCTGTCCCCAACTATCTACCATGACCAAGGCTAGAACTCGATTTGGATGACGATAGGTGTACTCTTGAAGTGGATTCCCTCCCCAAGAATGACCAACCAATATCACCTTATCCAACTGGAAATAGGACAAAATAGCATCTACATCTTGAACAGCACCTTCTAAGTCAGGTAAACCAACTTTCATAGGTGATTCACCCTGTCCTCTAACATTGACAAAGTAAAGGTCAAATTCATCAAAAGCATCATACTGGTGGGCCCACATCTGACTACGGCCACAAGCTCCATGATAAAAAATAATGTGTCCTTTACTTGAGCTTCCAGGGCGATGATAAACAGCCAAGTCACAATCTAAAACTGGTATAATGTGACGTACCAAAGTCTCAGGTTTTCTGTTATAAAAAGCAATAACTTCAGCTATATCATTTTGCTTCATTATTACACTCTCTCCTCTTTATCCTAGTGTCATTCTTTTTATCTATTTTATCATGCTATATTAAAATCATCGTTTTCTAAACTTAAGTCCATTAAAAATTTTGAATTTTCTGTATCATTTAGATTAAGAAAAAGACTGCTAAACAATCTTTACTTTTTTCTCATCAGATTCATGCCTAAAATTCCAGCAATAATCAAAGTTGCTCCGATCATATGGTAGCTATAAATTGGTTCGTGGAGGATAAGAGCTCCGGCTACAATAGTCAAAACTGTTCCAAGATTTCCAAAGACACTGACGGTTGATGCTCCAAGTCGAACAATAGCATAGATAGAGAGACTACCAGTAACGATAGAGGCTAAAATTCCCAAATAAAGAATGGAAAACAGATAAGGAAGCTGTCCGAGAGGTGCAACGTAGGCTAATATGTTGCCATCTAGATAGTGCGAGGTCAGACTCAGCGTATTAAAGGTGACGAAGCCAACAAATATCACAACAGCTGTCATATCCATGGCCCGATAGCGACCTCCTGTGGACTTGCTGAGAATATTGTTTATTGCATTGGCGAGAACAGATCCCAACATCAAGAGAAAGCCAAAGCTAGCAGTCTCAGTACCAAAGTTAGCTCCTTTGTTAAGGAAGATGAAAACTACTCCTGCTACGGATAAAAATAAAAAGAACTTTTGCAGCAAGCTTGTCTTTTCCTTGAGAAAGACCGATGCTAAAAGGAGCGTAAAAATAGGGACAAGAGCCTGTAAAATTCCAGCTTCAGAAGACGATATATACTGTAGAGCAAAGGATTGAAAAATAAAAAAGAGGAGTGGATAGAAAAGACTCATAGGAAGAATAGACAGAATATCTCTTCTACTTAAACTCACTTTGATAAGTTTGGTTTGATGAAGGACGATCAATACCAAAGCTGCGATTGTATAGCGATGTGCTAAGTTTGTGAGAGGACTGGCATAGCCTAAAGTAATCTTAGTAAATAAAAAAGAAAAACCAATGATGGCTGAAAAGGATAAGGCTGCTAGGTAAGCTTTTATTTTCTCGTTCATAGACTGTTACTCCTTTTAAAAATAGCTATTCTCAAGATTGATTGACTAGAATTCTTTGAGACTATCTTTCCATTGTAGCATAGTAGAATCCTATATGCTATTTCTAGGATTAGTATTTTATGCCTTCTATCACCTTTTATCTAGTTCATTGACTAAAAAGGATTCAGCAAGTCTGATCTGCTTTTCTCGTTCTTGTCTCACAAGTTCTAACTTATCTGCCTCTTGGAGATTCCTTACTTTGATAGCATAATCCACCATTTTCCTTGCTTTATCTTTCTTATATTTACTAATACCTTCTTTATTAGTAAAAAATCATTTCTTATCGTCTTAAATGTCCCCCTTCAAAAAGTCTTCCAAATCACGTTCATGTTGGTACTTGATGGCTGCTATTGCGACGGTGTAGTGAATGACATCAGCCAGTTCTTTTGCTAGTTCCTCGTTCGAATCTTGAACTCCTTCTTTTCGACCAGAGCGACCATTCAAAACTTCGGCCACTTATCCGACTTTCTCCACTAACTTCATAAAGAGACATTCCTCAGTTCGAGACTACTGGTAATGTTCGAGTAATACTCTTCGAAAATCAAATTCAAACTACGTCAGCTTCACCTTGCCGTACTCCAGCACAGCCTGCGGCTAGCTTCCTAGTTTGCTCTTTGATTTTCATTGACTATAACTAGTCTTGTAATTGTTTAAACGTTAAATCCTTCATATCCTGCTCCTTGCAAAAAAAGCGAGACATTCGTCCCGCCCTTCTTATTTTTCATCAATAACGATTCTTACTTTTTTGTCTTCAGTTGGGACAGAGTAGACAATCGTTCTTATCGCAGAAATAGTGCGACCCTTACGACCGATTACACGACCCACATCGCTTTGATCAAGATCCAAATGATATTCCAAAAATTCTGGTGTATCTTCAATCTTGATAGTTAAGACATCTGGTTGTGAAATCAAGGGTTTCACAATTGCAATAATGAGATTTTCAATCGTATCCATCTGTCAACCTACTTTAAACTTATTTTGAGAATTTAGAATCGTGGAATTTCTTCAATACACCTTCTTTTGAAAGAATGTTGCGAACTGTATCTGAAGGTTGAGCTCCATCAGCCAACCATGCAAGAACGCGGTCTTCTTTCAAAGTTACTTGGTTTTCAGCAACAAGTGGGTTGTATGTTCCAACTGTTTCGATGAAACGTCCGTCACGTGGTGAACGTGAATCTGCTACGTTGATACGGTAGAAAGGTTTTTTCTTAGAACCCATACGAGTCAAACGGATTTTAACTGCCATTTTTAAAGTCTCTTTTCTTATTTTTTATTTCGGTGAAATAGCTGAGCTATTTAGCACATGTTCTATTATAGCAGATTTCTAACAGGTGTCAAGAAAAAAACTTGACAGACTATAAAATTCTTAAACCATTTAGAAATTTGTTAGAAGTAAGAAATAAATGTTTGAAAGAAGCTATACGTGAATACTATTTTATACTCAATGAAAATCAAAGAGCAAACTAGGAAGCTAGCCGCAGGTTGCTCAAAGCACTGCTTTGAGGTTGTAGATAAGACTGACGAAGTCAGTTACATATATCTACGGCAAGGCAAAGCTGACGTAGTTTGAATTTAATTTTCGAAGAGTATTAGAAACATTTTATAAAGACCATCAACTCAAACCCTTCATATCGCCTGAACGAAATTTGGATGCTTAGCTTCTACATCCCAAGCCCGTTCCCAAACGAAATATCAAGGATTTTAAGAACGATATCTACTAATTATTTATAAAATATAAAGTAATAGATTCTAAATAAGGAAATAATTTAGTTCTGTAAAAATTAACTTCTACACCTACAAAACTTATTCTGACAGACTTTATAACAGTCTAAGAAAAAAGTAAAGATTCATACAGTATCTAGATTTTTCAAAAATTCTTTATCATCAAATATTATTAACGAAACTATCCAAACCAAATCCGATGCATTGCTTCAAAGAATTCTTTAGTTATTTGACTATCAAGGGCTTTTATTAAAAAATTTTTTCAAATAATTGCCACCTTGACACATAAATTCTTGCTTTCTAAATTCAAGTGTGATATATTTATAACATAACATTTAAATGTTATATATTTATAACACAAAAAAGGAGTCTATCATGAAAAAAAGTCAAAAAATGCGTGGCCTCATTGCAATGATTGCCGTAGCTCTCTTTATTGATTTTATTGTTTTATTTGGTTCTAATCTTAGTTGGGGACCCAAGTTAGTTATTACTGGTATTTCAGTGTCAGGTCAAATTGTAGCTATTTGTAGCTGGCTACATAAGAGTCAGAAAGGTAAGGGAAAGATTATTTTTGACTTGTCTGCTAAGCTTTACACGATACTTGTGTTTGCAGCAAGCATTTTTTATACAGTAGGAATTTGGGTTGAGACCCCTAGCGTAAGTTCTGGTATTAAAGAATGGATTTTGGGAATTATCCTCGTTATTGAAGTGATTGGATTTGCTTTTTTCTCTTTAAAAAATATCAAGGAAACTCCGGACGAACGCTTTTATGCTAATTTAGCAAAGGCAGCTAGCTTGATGTTTGTTTTTATACTAGGCGCACTGATGATTCTAGCAGTTATCATTGGGTATATGGGGTCTCTCACTCTTTACATGGGACAGATATTTATTAGCATAGCTGTCTTGATTTGCATCTTTGCGGTTGTCTATTTTATCTTGGAACGTAGAGGATAAGCATGGCCAAAGAAAGCAAGATTATTACTAATCTCAAATCTGTTCGTGAGTCCACAGGCATGACCCAGCAGGAGTTAGCCGACCGCATCGGCATGCGACGCGAGACAATTCTGCACTTGGAAAATAATCGTTACAATCCTTCGCTGGAAATGGCTCTTAAAATTGCTCAAGTTTTTAATCTGAAAGTAGAAGACCTCTTTGAACTCAGACAGAAAGAGGAAGCATAATTCTTTTCGAGACCTAGTATTAAGTTCATTGATTAATTAGGAATTGAAGGCAAAAGAAAAAATCCTTTGAAAATGTGCTCTTTTAAAATATAGTAATTCTTTCGAATTAACCTTTACTAATTGTGATGCTTTACGAGCTTTCTTAAGATCTGGTTCCCTAAATACTTTGAGTACACTTATGGCATTGATGCCTCTAAGCAAGCGACTTTCTGGTTGGCTTCCTCTTAAACTACCTTGTCACTAACATTTGAAATCCACTTCCTTTTAGGGTACAATGGTAGAAATGAATTTTTGAGAGGAATAGAATGAAAAAACTAGCAACCCTTCTTTTACTATCCACTGTAGCTCTAGCTGGATGTAACAACATCCAACGTAGTTTGCGTGGTGATGACTATGTAGATTCTAGCTTAGCTGCTGAAGAAAGTTCCAAAGCAGCTGCCCAATCTGCCAAGGAGTTAAACGATGCTTTAACAAACGAAAACGCCAATTTCCCACAACTATCTAAAGAAGTTGCTGAAGATGAAGCTGAAGTGATTCTCCACACAAGTCAAGGAGATATCCGTATCAAACTCTTCCCTAAACTCGCTCCTCTAGCGGTTGAAAACTTCCTCACTCATGCTAAAGAAGGCTACTATAACGGTATTACCTTCCACCGTGTCATCGATGGTTTTATGGTCCAAACTGGAGATCCAAAAGGGGACGGTACAGGTGGTCAGTCCATCTGGCATGACAAGGATAAGACTAAAGACAAGGGAACTGGTTTCAAAAACGAGATTACTCCTTATCTCTATAACATCCGTGGTGCTCTTTCTATGGCTAATACTGGTCAACCAAACACCAATGGTAGCCAATTCTTCATCAACCAAAACTCTACAGATACCTCTGCTAAACTCCCTACAAGCAAGTATCCAAAGAAAATCATCGAAGCCTACAAAGAAGGTGGAAATCCTAGTCTAGATGGCAAGCACCCAGTCTTTGGTCAAGTGATTGACGGTATGGATGTTGTAGATAAAATTGCTAAAGCCGAAAAAGATGAAAAAGACAAGCCAACTACTGCTATCACAATCGACAGCATCGAAGTGGTGAAAGACTACGATTTTAAATCTTAAAAAACAAAAAATACAGTACCCACATTCGGTACTGTATTTCTTTTACTCTCATTCTTAAGTTAAATTATTAAAATCCCAGATTTGATCCATCCAGCCTTCATAGAAGTCTGGTTCGTGGCAGACCATAAGGATAGATCCCTTGTATTCTTTAAGAGCACGTTTGAGTTCATCCTTGGCATCCACATCCAAGTGGTTGGTTGGCTCGTCCAGCACTAAAACGTTGTTTTCACGATTCATCAAGAGACAGAAACGCACTTTTGCTTGTTCCCCACCTGACAAGACCTGAATTTGGCTTTCGATATGCTTAGTTGTCAAACCACAACGAGCAAGGGCTGCACGAACTTCTGCTTGGTTAAGTGCAGGAAAGGCATTCCAAACAGCCTCTAGTGGTGTTTGGCGATTACCGCCTTCTACTTCCTGTTCAAAATAACCGAGTTCTAGGTAGTCACCACGTTCCACTTCCCCAGCGATTGGCGGGATAATTCCCAAGAGACTCTTCAAGAGAGTTGTTTTCCCGATACCATTTGCCCCGATAATAGCAACCTTTTGATTGCGTTCAAAGGTAAGATTTAAAGGCTTTGTCAGAGGACGATCATAACCAATTTGCAAATCCTTGGCTTGGAAGATAAAGCGCCCTGGCGTACGAGCCGGTTTGAAATCAAAGGATGGCTTTGGTTTCTCACTTTGCAACTCGATAATATCCATCTTATCCAATTTCTTTTGGCGAGACATGGCCATGTTTCGTGTTGCAACACGCGCTTTGTTTCGAGCCACGAAGTCCTTGAGGTCCGCAATCTCTTTCTGCTGACGTTCGTAGGCAGCCTCTAGCTGAGATTTCTTCATGGCATAGACTTCTTGGAACTGGTAGTAGTCACCAGAGTAACGCGTCAGCTGTTGATTTTCCACATGATATACGATATTGATAACATCATTGAGGAAAGGAATATCATGCGAAATAAGGACAAAGGCATTCTCATAGTTTTGGAGATAGCGCTTGAGCCAATCAATATGCTCAGCATCCAAGTAGTTGGTCGGCTCGTCCAACAGCAAGATATCAGGCTTTTCAAGGAGGAGTTTAGCCAAAAGTACCTTGGTTCTTTGCCCACCTGACAAAGAGGTTACATCTGTATCCATGCCAAAGTCCATAACACCAAGGGCACGCGCTACTTCGTCAATTTTAGCATCCAAGGTATAGAAATCACGACTCTCCAAACGGTCTTGGAGTTCTCCCACTTCTTCCATGAGAGCATCAACATCCGCTCCATCTTCAGCCATTTCCATATAAAGGTCATTGATACGGACTTCCGCTTTGAAAAGCTCATCAAAGGCTGTACGGAGAACATCACGTACCGACTGCCCTTCAGCAAGGACGGAGTGCTGATCCAAGTAACCAGCAGTCACATATTTGGACCACTCAACCTTCCCTTCATCTGGCAACATCTTACCAGTCACGATGCTCATAAAAGTTGATTTTCCTTCACCATTAGCACCGACCAGACCGATATGTTCTCCTTTGAGAAGACGGAAGGAAACATCTTCAAAAATTGCACGGTCACCAAAACCGTGACTCAAATTTTTAACTTCTAAAATACTCATTTTAATTCCTTATCTTGTTTTTATACTCTTCGAAAATCAAATTCAAACCACGTCAGCTTCACCTTGCCGTACTCAAGTACAGCCTGCGGCTAGCTTCCTAGTTTGCTCTTTGATTTTCATTGAGTATTATGTAATCGTTTATAAAGTAGCCAAGCCAGATAGCCACCCAAGGTATTGGTCCACAAATCATCAATTTCAAAGACGCGATTGAAATCAAAGAAAAAATCTAAGACTAACTGCGTACACTCTATTCCAAAACTCACTAGAAAACTAAAAAGAAAGACCTTTTTTGTTTTCCGCAAGTTTGGAAGGAGATAAAGGAGTTGGAAAATCAGAGGAAAAAGCAAGAAGACATTGAGGATATTTTGTAGAAAAAGCCAACATAATTGTCCTATGTCACTCACTTCACCCAGTTTCCAGAGAGAATTGAAAGGAGTCAAAAGAAAAACCAGGCGTCCAAGATGCTGAATACCTGGAGTTTCCACTCCCACGGGAGAATGTTCTTGAGGAGTAAAGCAAAAGTAAACGATACAAATGCTATAGAAAATGACTCCCCAGACCAAAATATGATTATAAGTTTTCTTCATCATTAAGGATTGACTACTGCGACTGCTTTCTGGCGGTCACGTTTCATTGTATTGGAACGCAATTGTCCACAAGCTGCATCAATATCAGTACCATGTTCTTGACGAACAACACAGTTGACCCCTTTTTTCTTAAGCGTATCATAGAAGGCCAGTACGCGCTCTTTAGGACTACGGCTATATTGGTCATGCTCACTAACTGGGTTATAAGGAATCAAGTTTACATAAGACAATTTCTTGATATTCTTGAGCAATTCAGCCAATTCCAAGGCTTGTTCTACACCGTCATTTACTTCATTGAGCATGATATACTCAAAGGTCACACGACGATTTGTTGTTTCGATGTAGTACTCAATAGCAGCAAAGAGTTTTTCAATCGGAAAGGCACGGTTAATCTTCATGATGCTTGAGCGCAATTCATTGTTAGGTGCGTGAAGGGAAACGGCAAGATTGACCTGAACACCTTCATTAGCAAAATCACGAATTTTATGGGCCAAACCTGAGGTTGAAACCGTGATGTGACGAGCACCGATAGCCATTCCCTTGTCATCATTGATAGTACGGACGAAATTCAAGACATTGTTGTAGTTATCAAATGGTTCACCAATCCCCATGACAACGATATGGCTGACGCGTTCATCCTGACCACGCTCATCAAAGTATTTCTGAACCAGCATGATTTGCGCTACGATTTCACCGTTATTGAGGTCGCGTTGTTTCTTGATCAAACCAGAAGCGCAGAAGGTACAACCGATATTACAGCCGACCTGAGTGGTCACACAGACAGATAAACCATAGTGTTGACGCATGAGTACTGTCTCAATCAGCATTCCATCTGGCAATTCAAAAAGATATTTAACTGTCCCATCAGCAGATTCTTGCACGATTCGCTGTTTCAATGGATTGACTACAAACTGGTCATTGAGCTTAGCAATCAAATCTTTTGAAAGATTGGTCATTTCTTCAAATGACTGCACACGTTTACGGTAAAGCCATTCCCAGATTTGATCAGCACGGAATTTCTTTTCTCCCTGCTCCAATACCCATTCCTGCATGGTTTGACGTGTTAAACTATAAATTGACGGTTTCATTTCTTCTCCTTATTCTCTACTCACTTCTGACGAATGACAAAATGACGTTGTCCCTTGTCCTCTTTCTGAGAATGCTGGTCTTTCTGACGACGTCTATTTTTCTTATCTGCATTCGGTTTTCGTTTTGTTTGAGCCGGTTTCTTTCCTTTTCTAGAAGGTGTTTCTTCTTCCTTCTTACGTATTTTCTTGTCAAATGATGCTCGCTTAGGAGCTTCATTTTCTAAGACAAAATAGGCACAACCATAACTACAATACTCTAAAAGATAGTCTTGTAAACGACTGATTTTTTCAAGTTTTTCTTCTGTTCGGTCATCCTTATAAAAACCTCGTAGGCGAAGCTGTTCGTTGCTCCAGTCTCCCACGATATAATCAAACTTGGTTAAGACTTCTGAAAAACGCTGATTAAAAGCCGTCACATCAAAGGCATCCTTGATATTTTCCACCAAGGAAAAAGCTATCCCTTCCGTTTCAACCTTGTCCCCGTGTAAATGGAACTCAGGACCAGGAAACTTGTTATAGTTGTATAATTCAGGTGCAATTTCTTTTCGCATAGATATCCTTTTTCCACGATTACTTAATACTTTATTCTACCATAATTTCTAGCACTTAGCACGTTTCTCATAAAAATGAAAAAAGTCTGACGATTTTGTCAGACCAAAATAATATAACCTTAAAAAGAGAAGAACAATTCTTCCCTCCAACTATCATTATTTAGCTGCTGCGTACAATTCATCTACTTTGTTCCAGTTGATCACTGAGAAGAAAGCTTTGATGTAGTCAGGACGCACGTTGCGATATTTCACGTAGTAAGCATGTTCCCAAACGTCCAAGCCCAAGATTGGTTTTTTACCTTCTGAGATTGGTGTGTCTTGGTTTGCTGTTGAAGTCACTTCAAGTTTACCTTCTTTGTTGACAACCAACCATGCCCATCCTGAACCAAAACGAGTTGTTGCTGCTGCAGTGAAGGCTGCTTGGAATTCTTCAAATGAACCAAATGTTGCATCGATTGCTGCTGCAAGTTCTGCTGATGGAGCTGTTTTCTCAGGAGTCATCAATTCCCAGAAAAGAGCGTGGTTCAAGTGTCCACCACCATTGTTGATAAGCGCTTGACGGATATCAGCTGGGATAGATTCTACATCAGCAAGCAAGGCTTCAAGATCTTCACCGATTTCAGGGTGTTTTTCAAGAGCTGCATTAGCATTGTTGACATAAGTTTGATGGTGTTTGTCATGGTGCAAGTGCATTGTTTCCGCATCGATGTATGGTTCCAAAGCGTCGTATGCATATGGAAGATCTGGTAAGATAATAGCCATCTGTAATACCTCTTTTTCTTTCTATATGAAAATGATAACGCAAACATTCACTTTTTTCAAGTTTTTTGCTTATAGATGAAGAAATCACTGAAATACTTTCTAATAATACTCTTTGAAAATCTCTTCAAACCGCGTCAACGTCGCCTTGCCGTAGATATGTTACTGACTTCGTCAGTCTTATCTACAACCTCAAAACAGTGTTTTGAGCTGACTTCGTCAGTTCTATCCACAACCTCAAAACAGTGTTTTGAGCTGACTTCGTCAGTCTTATCTACAACCTCAAAGCAGTACTTTGAGCAACCTGCGGCTAGTTTCCTAGTTTGCTCTTTGATTTTCATTGAGTATAAAACAAGCAAATCAGTAAGAAACCCACGACAAAATAATATTGACGCGGGTTAAAAAATTTTTCAGATATGATTAATTTACCTGACTAGCAATCTGTAGGAGTGCCTTTTCAAAAAGGAAACCTTTTTCATAAAGACCTGTTTTAATCTGATAGTCTGTCTCAATCAAATAAGAAATAGCTTGCTTTAAAAAGCTCAAGGAAAGTCCTCGTGAATCCCTTAGCGCAAACTTGATTTGATAGGGATTAGGATTGCGTCCGAGAAAACTTCCTAGACTATTTGCAATCTGCGATTCTGTTTGCCCAGACTCCGCCAAAATCTTCACCTGAGTAAAAGTCCGAAATTGTCCTAGCATGACTGCAATCAGTTTAATTTCATCTTCACCTTGCAAGGTCAAGTCTCTAACCAAATCGCGCGCCTGGTCCATCTTTTTAGTCAGAATAAACTGAGTTAAATCAAAAATATTGTCCTGTAAGGTCTTGGGAATAGCGTTGACAATATCCTCTTCCTCTATAACAGAGTCTTCCTTATAGGATTGTAAAAAAAGGAGATTTTTCTGGATTTCGCTAAATTGAAAACCCGACTTGATGAGGAGATTTTCAAAAGAATGATTAGCAAACTGCAAACCTTGTTTCTGACTCCACTTTTGGAAATACTGGCGCAATTCTTGTTCTTTGGCTTCTACTGCATCAAAGACCTTGGCATCACGCTTAAGTAATTTAACCAACCGTCTTTTGCTATCCAGCTTTCCTTCCGCAAAGATTAACAACTTGGTTGTTGGTGAAGGATTATCAAGGTATTCCTCAAATGACTTGAGCTCATCATCTGTCAAAAAGCGCTTTTTAGCAGTCGTGATATCGACAAAATGATCCAATATTACGATTTTCTCATCCGCAAAGAAAGGAAGGCTGACCAACTCCAGTTCTACATCCTTATAAACCACTTCTTTCATATCAAAGTAGGCAAAGTTGAGGTCTGCAGAATCATAACCAATCTGTTTCAACACTTGACTCTTCATCACTTCAAACTGACCCTGATCTGTCCCTGTAAAAAGGCTCAGGCTCGGTAAATTTGATAAAGTCAACTTCTGACTTTCTTCGATAGCTAGCATCTTCTCTCCTTTCTTCTGATTTTTTAATGAATTTAATCGATATAGCGCAATTTCCCACGGAAATCTTCTAGGCTCTCGTACCCTTTTTCCGCCATGATTTCTTTCAGTTCATTAGTAATGCGTTCAAAAGCACCAACTCCCTCTTTGTAAAGGGTGGTTCCCACCTGCACCATACTTGCTCCACAGAGGATATGTTCAAAGGCATCACGACCAGTCAACACGCCACCTGTTCCGATGATTTGGATTTGAGGATTGAGGCGTTGATAGAAGGCATGAACATTAGCTAGAGCAGTCGGTTTGATATACTCACCACCAATGCCACCGAAACCATTTTTAGGACGAATAACGACAGACTCATCTTCTATATAAAGGCCGTTTCCGATAGAGTTGACACAGTTGACAAACTTAAGAGGATACTTGTTGAAAATAGCTGCCGCTTGGTCAAAGTGAACAATATCAAAATATGGTGGCAATTTAATTCCAAGAGGTTTGGTGAAGTAGGCAAATACTTCTGCCAAAATCCGGTCTGTTGTCTCAAAATCATAGGCAATCTGAGGTTTACCTGGAACATTTGGACAGGAGAGGTTTAGCTCAGTCAGACCACGAAACTCACTCTCTTGGACTTTTTTCAATATAGTATGGGTTTCCTCTGGAGACATACCAACTAGAGATAAGAAGAAAGTTCGGTTTGGCTCTTTTTCTTGCAAATCCAAAAGATAATCCAAATAATAGTCTAAGCCATTATTTGGCAAGCCCATAGAGTTGATAGAACCAAGTGGAACATCTTGATAGCGTGGCTCAGGATTCCCCTGACGAAAGTCCAAGGTTGCTGTCTTAGTCACAAAAGTTCCTGCCACTGAGTTTTTAACGCCCTCTAACTCTGCTATCGTCATACAAGCCACACCTGCTGCATTCATCAAACAATTGTCAAACTCAAAACCAGCAATTTGCGTTTTCGTTGATACCATGATTCTGATCCTCCAGATTCCTTTTATTGCTAATATTATACCATATTTTCAGATTTTCTCTTTAAGAAAGGCATTTATAAGAAAAACGTTCGTTTTTTATCTACTTTCAAAAAATCTCAAAAACTAAATTGAAAGAATTTTTAGAAAATTTCTGTTTTTTTCTTTACAGTAAAAAAAAATTCTGCTATAATGACTCACATAATTAAATTAGAATTTAAGGAGAACGATATGACATCTGCTAAAGAATATATCCAAAGCGTGTTTGAAACTGTAAAAGCTCGTAACGGGCACGAGGCTGAGTTCCTTCAAGCTGTTGAAGAATTTTTCAACACTTTGGAACCTGTATTTGAAAAACACCCTGAGTATATCGAAGAAAATATCTTGGCACGTATTACTGAGCCTGAGCGCGTGATTTCTTTCCGTGTTCCTTGGGTTGACCGTGATGGAAAAGTTCAAGTAAACCGCGGCTACCGTGTTCAATTCAACTCAGCTGTTGGACCATACAAAGGCGGACTTCGTTTCCACCCAACTGTAAACCAAGGGATTTTGAAATTTCTCGGATTTGAACAAATCTTTAAAAACGTCTTGACTGGACTTCCTATCGGTGGAGGTAAAGGTGGATCAGACTTCGATCCTAAAGGTAAAACAGATGCTGAAGTGATGCGCTTCTGCCAAAGCTTCATGACTGAATTGCAAAAATACATCGGCCCATCACTTGACGTACCTGCTGGTGATATCGGTGTTGGTGGACGTGAAATTGGTTACCTTTACGGTCAATACAAACGCCTTAACCAATTTGATGCTGGTGTCTTGACTGGTAAACCTCTTGGATTTGGTGGTAGCTTGATTCGTCCAGAAGCAACTGGTTACGGTTTGGTTTACTATACTGAAGAAATGCTTAAAGCTAACGGTAACAGCTTTGCTGGTAAGAAAGTTGTTATTTCAGGTTCTGGTAACGTTGCTCAATACGCTCTTCAAAAAGCGACTGAACTTGGTGCAACTGTTATCTCTGTATCTGACTCAAATGGTTATGTCATCGATGAAAATGGTATCGACTTCGATCTTTTGGTTGACGTTAAAGAAAAACGTCGCGCTCGTTTGACTGAGTATGCAGCTGAGAAAGCAACTGCTACTTATCATGAAGGTTCTGTATGGACTTACGCTGGAAACTATGACATCGCTCTTCCATGTGCGACTCAAAACGAAATCAACGGTGAAGCAGCTAAACGTTTGGTTGCTCAAGGCGTTATCTGTGTATCTGAAGGTGCCAACATGCCAAGCGACCTTGATGCCATCAAAGTCTACAAAGAAAATGGTATCTTCTACGGACCTGCCAAAGCTGCCAACGCTGGTGGTGTAGCCGTTTCAGCTCTTGAAATGAGCCAAAATAGCCTTCGCCTCTCATGGACTCGTGAAGAAGTTGATGGACGTCTCAAAGACATCATGACAAACATCTTCAATACAGCTAAAACAACTTCAGAAACATACGGTCTTGATAAAGACTACCTTGCAGGAGCTAACATTGCTGCCTTTGAAAATGTAGCAAACGCTATGATTGCACAAGGTATTGTTTAAGATTCATTTGCTTAATCCTCAATCGCTACGATTGGGGATTTTTATGTTGAATCCAAAAAAACTCACCATTAACAGTGAGTTTTAACATCAGAATTTATTTTACTTTCATTAGGGCAGATGACAAACATTCAACAATCTCATCAACTGCTTCATCTATGTTTATAGTTTCTTCATCATTCAACATCATGGGAATAAGATAAGAAAAACTCAATGCTAAAATGTATCGAACAATTCTTTCATTTGACCAATTTAGAATAAGTCCTTTTTCTTTAAATTGATTTAAAACAGGGCTAATTGGTTCTATTATAGATTGAACAATAATATTTCCTAACTGGATAGAAAGATTTTTATCAATAAAAGAACGCCCCAAGAGAATTTTAACATGCATTTGATTCTCCTGAATGAAAAAGAGCCTATCTCGAACAATACTTTTTAAAAAGAAGGGAAAAGTTTCTTGATCTACTGTGAATTTTTTTTCTGAGAAATCCGCAATTACTTCTGGAATAACCTGTTCTAGAAAAGTAGATAAAATGGCTTCTAAAATACCTTCCTTTGTTTTAAAGTAACTAAAAACAGTTCCTTCTGACACTCCAGCGCGTTCGGCAATAAGGCTGGACGTTGTATTCTCAAATCCAATTTCTGAGAATAATTTTAAGCTTGATAATAACACTCGACGTTGTTTCAAGCTCAAGTTGCTAACTTCTAACGTCTGAGCATACTTTTGTTCTAAACTTTCCATCGCTAGCACCTCTCTTCTACTCTCTTACTTTTACGACTTTTTTGCCTCGACTGTGTCCCATTTTCAGACTACGATAAGCTTCTCTAACTGACTTTAGAGAAAAGTCATACACTTGATCAATTTTCAGCTGAACCTTCCCGTCTGAGACCATTTCAGCTAAAGTGCTAAAATCATCATATGTGGAATGTCTCGGACCAGTAAACTGAGCACCTTTTATCATAACATAGGGCGAAGGTACTAATGTCCCAATAGCTGTCCCCTTCAAACCTAAACTAAAAGCCAATCTAACATAATCAGATCCATAACAATCCAAAAATTTTGTAATAGGCGTTGGACTAGCTGATAGAAGAGCCTTCTTGATATTCTCTTCGTAACTTACTGGTATGGCACCTAAAGACTTCAGATACTCTGCATTTTTCTTACTTGCGATTCCGATTACTTTCGCCCCCTTAGCAACTGCATACTGTACTGCAATACTTCCAATACCTCCTGCTGCAGCTGAAATAACAACAGTATCTCTTGAATTTAAACCGATTCTTCTAAAAGCCCCACCCACAGTTAGAGCAGCTACTCCCATAGTAGCTGCGTGAGTCATGTCGATCATCTCTGGTTTCAATACAATTTCTGATTCATTGACACAAATTTCTGTTGCTAAAGCTCCCCTCTTAGTTCCCAAACCAGGATCGCTAATCATTGTTCCAAACACCTTATCTCCTACTGAGAACCTAGTTACTTCATTTCCAACTTCTGTAATAACTCCAGAAAAATCTCTCCCCACACCTCTTGGAAATAGAGATGATTTGGATTCAAACCAACGACTTGGTTTCCTTAATTTCGTTATAAAAGATAGAAATCGAAGGGGTTTCGCTCCCTCAAAAGTTTTATAATCAATAGGATTTAAACCAACAGCATGAACTTCTACTCTCACCTGATTTACATCCAAGGCTGTAGAGTCGATCTTCAGCAAATCCAAGACCTCTTCGTTACCGAAACGACTATACTCTATTGCTTCAACAACCATTTTCTTTACTCCTTAATTCCACAAAAATTGAGTGACCACTCATTTTTATAAATTATACTCTTAATTTGTAAGAAAATCAATATTATCGTTTGATTACGATTTATGACATGATACAAATATCCATCATTTCGATTTACCAATATGATTCTTTCAATCTAACTCTCCTCACTTTTAAAGATTCCTTTCCATTTTTGCCCCATGGAATAAAAAAATAAAAACCGCTAGTCCTAAGAATAGCGGTTTAATTATGTTTTTAAGCTACTAATGTAGTCGCTCTATTATTTAAGAGTAACTGAAGCTCCAGCTTCTTCCAATTTAGCTTTAAGTTCTTCAGCTTCTGCAGCTGCAACACCTTCTTTGATGACACCTGGTGCACCATCAACAAGTTCTTTAGCTTCTTTAAGACCAAGACCTGTGATTTCACGTACAACTTTGATAACGCCAACTTTTTTGTCGCCTGCAGATGTCAATTCAACGTCGAATGAATCTTTAGCAGCACCAGCGTCAGCAGCACCAGCTGCAGCAACAGCTACAGGAGCAGCTGCAGTTACACCAAATTCTTCTTCGATAGCTTTTACAAGGTCGTTCAATTCAAGGATTGAAGCTTCTTTAATTTCAGCAATAATGTTTTCAATGTTCAATGCCATTGTTATTTCCTCCAAATAAGTTTTTAAATTTATAATATTTTTTTGTAGCTAGGCTACGCTGCGTAGCTTAAGATTAAGCTGCGTCTTCTTTGTTGTCTGCAACCGCTTTGACTGCAAGAGCAACGTTGCGCACTGGCGCTTGAAGTACAGAAAGGAGCATAGAAAGAAGTCCTTCGCGGTTTGGAAGAGTTGCAAGAGCAAGGATCTCTTCTTTAGATGCGACAGCGCCTTCGATTGCACCACCTTTGATTTCAAGTGCTTCAGCGTTTTTAGCAAAATCGTTCAAGATTTTCGCTGGTGCGATAACATCTTCGTTAGAAAATGCTACTGCAGATGGTCCAACAAATACAGATGCAAGATCTTCAAGACCAGCTTTTTCAGCTGCACGACGCAAGATTGAGTTTTTAATCACTTTATACTCAACTTCGCTTCCACGAAGCTCACGACGAAGAACTGTATCTTGCTCAACTGTCAAACCACGAGCGTCTACAACGACGATAGATGCAGCAGCTTTCATTTTTTCAGCTACTACGTCAACTAGTTCCGCTTTTTTAGCAATAATTGCTTCACTCATTAGTGTGTTCACCTCCGTTATTATTTTGCTTGGGGAAATTTTTCAAAAGAAAAACGCGCCCAAACCTAGACACGAAAGTACAATACGCTTCTTTTTACATGATACGTTTTGTCCTCGGTAGGATACTTATGAGTCGAGCTCCCCTACTGTCTTAGGCAGTTTTTTCAAACCGTATATAAGTATAGCATAGTCAAAAAAAGAATGCAAGATTTTTGCAAACTTTTTTTAAAATTTTTCGTGATTTTTCTTCTAAAGTTCTACTGTCAGAACTTGACCTTGCTTAACAACCTGTTCTCCAGCGATATAAACATCATCAACATCACTGGATTTAACAGCATAGACGAGATGAGAAAGCATATTTTCCTGAGGTTGGAGATGCATTTTCCCTTGTGGTTGAATAACGAGAAAATCTGCCTGTTTACCAACTTCCAGACTTCCTATCTGTTCTTCCATTCCAAGAACCTTAGCCCCTTCGATTGTCAGCGCCTTGAGAGCTGTTTCGATAGGGAATTGGCTGGCATCTCCACTTTTCATTTTCTGTAGTAGTGCAGCTGTCCGTCCTTCCTCAAACATATCAAGATTGTTGTTGGAAGCGACTGAATCTGTCGCAATTCCGACTGCTACTCCCTCTTTTTGGAGCTGTATAATTGGAGCAATTCCTGATGCCAGTTTGAGGTTACTGATAGGATTGTGGGCGATAGCCACTTGAGAGGATGCCAAGCGCTCAATTTCTCGCTCGTTTAATTCGACCCCGTGAGCAAAGACGGACGGATGATCTAAGTAACCCAGTTCTTCGAGAAAAGCAAGAGGACGTTTACCGTATCGTTTCAGGATAATTCCTGACTCCTCCTTGGTCTCCGCCACATGGATATGGAGAGGAATATTTAGCTCTTTTGCCATGTCTAAACTCGCTTGTAGCAAATCTTTACTACAGCTGTAGGGAGAATGTGGAGCTACCATAACCTTGAAATTTGGATTTTCATATCCTAAGATTTCCTCAATGGTCGCTCTAGTTCTGCTTATAGTCTCAGCAGTTGTTTCTGTCTCTGAAGAAAAGAGTGTCGGTGAGAAATAACAACGCATCTTAGAATCTTTCACTGCCTGATAAATCCGCTCAATATCCACACCATTGGGATTATACATATCATTAAAGGTTGTTGTTCCTGACTGGAGCATCTCTATCAGAGCTTCTTTAACCGCCTTGGTAGTCATGTCAGGAGTAAACTCAGCTTCTGCTGGCCAGATATAGTCATTGAGCCATTCATGGAGATTGCTATCATCTCGAATCCCTCTCAAACCTGTCATAGCAGAATGGGTGTGGCAATTGACCAAACCATGCATGATCCAGGCTCCCTGATAGTCGATAATCTGCTCAGCTTGCTCTAAAATCTCTGACTTCTCTTGACCGACATAGACGATTTGAGAATCCTTAACAGCTAAGATTCCATCAAGATAGACATGGAAATCTTGGTCACAAGTCACGATATTTGCATGCTGAAAGACTTTCATACTAGGCTCCTTTTCTAAAAGACAATTTATACTCTTCGAAAATCGCTTCAAACCACATCAGCTTCATCTTGCCGTAGATGTATGGTTACTGACTTCGTCAGTCTTATCTACAACCTCAAAGCAGTGCTTTGAGCAACCTGCGGCTAACTTCCTAGTTTGCTCTTTAATTTTCATTGAGTATTACAGTGAATAATTTTTCTAGCTATTGTAACAAAAAAGTCACCCGAAGGCAACTTTTTTCGTCCATAAACTTTCAAAAGAGAATGGCTTATTCAGAGCTAAAAGCTGCTGCTTGCTGCATTTGATAATACTTGCCCTTTTGAGCCATGAGTTCCTGATGGTTCCCATACTCAACAATGTCGCCATCCACCAAGACAAGAATCAAATCCGCATCCTGAATGGTAGACAAACGGTGAGCAATGATAAAGCTAGTACGCCCCTTCATGAGTTTTGCAAAGGCATCCTGAACCAGCACTTCTGTCCGTGTATCGATAGAAGAAGTCGCCTCGTCTAAGATAAGAATCTTTGGAATAGCCAGAAAGACACGCGCAATGGTCAAAAGTTGAGCCTGACCGGCAGAGAGAGATTCACCTGCATTTTCCAGTTTGGTATCGTAACCCTGTGGCAACTGTTGGATGAAAAAGTCTGCATTGGCTGCTTTGGCAGCAGCAATCACCTGTTCCCGACTGGCTTCAGGATTTCCAAAGGCAATATTATCATGAATAGTTCCTTGCTTGAGCCAGGTTTCTTGGAGTACCATCCCAAACTGCTGTCTCAATGATGCTCGGGTATAATAATAAATGGATTGCCCATCCAGCAGGATATCTCCTGAATTAATAGGGTAAAAACGCATAAGGAGATTGATAAGAGTTGATTTTCCGGCACCTGTCGGACCAACGATGGCCACCTTGCTACCAGCCGGAATATCAATAGACAAATCCTTAATCAAAATCTTTTCTGGATTGTAGCCAAAAGAAACATGCTTAAAGGAAATAGCTCCCTTAACCTGGTCACTGGTCAAGACTTCCTTGCCTGTTTCAGCCACTTCAGGACTTTCTAAGATAGCATAGACACGCTCTGCACAAGCTAAAGCACTTTGCAATTCGGCTAGAACTGAAGAAATATCGTTAAAGGGCTTGGTGTACTGTTGGACGTAGTTCAAAAAAGTCACTAAACGTCCGATGGTCAAGGTTGAACCCATCATAATACGATAAGCTCCCACTCCAGCAAGAAGAGCGTATATGAGTGCGTTGACAAAGCGGGTCGAAGGATTGACCGTTGAGGAATAAAAGATGGCTGACTGAGAATAGCCTGCGTAATTTTCATTCGCCTCATGCAGTCTTTGGATAAACTCTTTCTGAGCATTAAAGGACTGGATAATCGTCTGCTGGCTAAGCGATTCTTCAATCAACTGAGTCTGAATTCCCCTAGTCTCTGTTTGCTTTTGGAAGAGATGATAAGATCTCTTGGCAATAAAGCGTGAAATTACCATAGACAGTGGCGTCAACAGCAAGACCAAGAGAGTCATGAGGAGATGAATTTGAAGCATGGCAAGAATACTAACTAAAATCATCAAGACGCCAATGAAAAATTGGTTAAAAATCATGGTCAAGCCAGCTGCCAACTGTTCTATGTCCGTGGTTACACGACTGACCATCTCCCCACTGCCTTGCCGATCGACAAAAGCAATCGATAAACGATGGAGCTTATGGATGATTCGCTCTCGCAAATCTTTAGTATAAGAAAAGATTAGGCGATTATAGAGGAGAGGATTGACCCACTGCACAAGGGTATTTCCTATGACCACCAAGATCATTTGGAGAAAAATTTGCCAAAAAACTGGTGAAGAACCAGCCACCAGGACTTGGTCAATGACCTGCCCAATCAAGATAGGAAGATAAATTGATAAGCCAACCTGGGCAATAGTTCCTAGAAAGGCTAGGAAAAGGAGGAAGGAATGGCTTGCTAAATCTTTTGCCAAACGTTTGAGCGTCTGGTTTGCAGTTTGTCGTCTCATACTAGTCCTCCTTACCATGTTGGGATGCATTGATTTCGCGATAGACTTGACTAGTTTTCATCAATTCCTCGTGCTTGCCGATAGCTAAGAGCTCACCTTTTTCCAAGAGGAGAATCTGGTCAGCCATCTGGAGTGTCGAAGTCCGTTGAGAAATCAAGATTAAGCTCGTATTTGGCAGATTTTCTCGAATTGCTTTCAAGAGCTTAGACTCGGTAATAGTGTCCAGTGCCGAGGTTGCATCATCTAGGATGAGAAATGGAGTTCGGTGCAAGACTGCTCGTGCGATGGACAGCCTTTGTTTTTGACCGCCCGAGAAATTTCGCCCTCCTTCCTCAACTAGGGCATCCAAGAGTCCTTCGTTTTCACTGACAAAATCCTTTGCTTGCGCGATTTCCAAGGCTTGCCAGAGTTCTTGATCAGTCACTTCTTGATTTAAACCCAAAGTTAAGTTGGAACGAATAGTTCCTTTAAAGAGTTCGACTTTTTGGAGCACATAGGCAATCCAAGACCGCCACTGCTCCAAATTAAGAGGACTAGATCCATCTCGATAAAGGTCAATGCTCCCCTTGTCTGCTGGATAAAGTCCAAGGATGAGTTGCACCAAACTTGATTTACCAGAACCCGTTCCCCCAATGATACCAAGGATTTGCCCTTGAGTCATATCAAAGGAAATGTCTCTCAGAGAAGGCTGGGCCGCATCAGGATAGGTAAAGGTCAGTTCTTGAACTTGTAAAACCTGATCACTGGTGGCTTGCTTTTGTTCTAATTCTGAATGAATATCTTCTGGAGCCTCAGCAAAAACTTCCTCGATTCGCTTGGCAGAGATATAGGACTGATTGAGAGAATTTATCAGCATAGCTAGCTTGACCAATTCCACCAAGATCTGTAGGAGATAATTAATAAGGGCAATGAGAGCACCTTGACTTAGCAATTCTCCTTGAATAGAAATATAGCCTTGCCAGATAATAATAAGAAGGGTTCCATTAACAATCAGATAGGTCAGAGGTGTTAATAAACTAGACCAGAAACCTGTCTTTTCTTGCAATCTAGCATAGACTTGATTAAGGGTTTGAAAAATTTGTAACTCTCGTTTTTCTTGACCAAAAGCACGGATAACCCGCATTCCTTGTAATTGCTGACGTGTTTCCTGAACCAGTTGATCTGTTTTCTTTCTCAGACTGCTGTAGAGAGGATTGACCAGTCTAGAGAGCCCTACAATAATAATGGTCAAAATCACAACCATGACCAAAAACCAGAGAGTCAGCTCAGCTGAGATTCGATAAGCCATAAAAATGGCACCAAAAACGATAATAGGTGCTCGCAAAAAGAGGCGCAAGAATTGATTAATACCAGTCTGAATCTGATAGGTGTCCGAAGTCAAGCGAGTCACCAAACTAGAAGTTGTCAGACGGTCTCTGCTATTCTTGGGCAAGGAAAGAATATGACGATAGAGGTCGTTTGTCAATTCCTTGGCAAAACCCACCGCAGCCTTAGCTGAGTAAAACTGAGCTACCAAGGCCACTACCACACCAATTACTGCAAAGATAAGGAGCAGACCAATCTGCATCCATAGATGACCTTGATCTCTCTGGGGCAAGGATTGGTCAACAATCCCAGCAATCACCATGGGAACCAAAAGCTCAAAAACAGCTTCTAACAACTTGAACAAGGGTGCTAAAATTGATTCCTCGATGTAGGGTTTGAAGTAAGATAATAGGTGTTTCATAGTTTCCTTCTATTCGTATTCTGGAAATGAAGAAAGTGGGAAGCACCCACCATCTCTGTTTTATTTGTTTAAGTAAGGTAGTAGATAGCCATATCCTGCTTTTTTCATCTCATCCTTGGCAACAAAACGCAAGGATGCAGAATTAATACAGTAACGAAGTCCACCTAACTCCCTAGGACCATCTGTAAAAACATGACCCAAGTGAGCATTCCCCGACCGAGAACGAACCTCAATTCGCTCCATTCCATGGCTGAGATCCTTGTAATAATGAATCAATTCCTTGGAAATCGGACGGCTAAAACTTGGCCAACCACAACCTGAGGCAAACTTATCCTTGGCAAAAAAGAGGGGCTCACCTGTCGTAATGTCTACATAAATTCCTTCTTCAAAAGTTTGGTCATAGATATTGGTAAATGGAGCCTCTGTAGCAGCTTCTTGGGTAACACGATAGGATTCTTCAGATAAACTGCCCTTTAACACCTCTTGACTAGGCTTTTCATAGTTAGAGGCATCAATCAATGGCTTATCAGCATCGGTCACATCGATATGACAGTAACCTGAAGGATTTTTCTTGAGATAGTCTTGGTGATAGTCTTCAGCCAAAATGTAGTGGCGAAGTTTCTCCACCTCTACTGCAATCTTTCGACCAAGCATGCGCTCCTGCTCCTGCACCACAGTGTAGATAGCTGGCAAGTCTGCTTCATCTTGGTAATATATACCGGTCCGATACTGACGTCCACGGTCATTCCCTTGTTGATTGACTGATAATGGATCAATAACACGGAAATAATAAAGCAAAATTTCTCTGAGTGACACTGCCTTCTCATCGTAAATCACTTGAACCGTTTCTGCATGATCTGTTTCCTTGAGTAGCTGGTAATTTGTCGTTTCGACTTGTCCATTAGCGTAGCCGACACTGGTTGCTAGCACTCCAGAAATGCGTGAAAAATATTCCTCTAAGCCCCAAAAACAACCGCCTGCTAGATAAATTTCTGCCATCTTTATTTCTCCTTTATCAAGTTCTTAACTAATACTCTTCGAAAATCTCTTCAAACCACGTCAGCTTACATCTGCAACCTCAAAACAGTATTTTGAGCTAACTTCGTCAGTTCTATCAACAACCTCAAAGCAGTGCTTTGAGCAACCTGCGGCTAGCTTCCTAGTTTGCTCTTTGATTTTCATTGAGTATAAACTTCTTTTCAAAAAAAGGATAGGAAGCCCTTTGGTCGAGAGTTTCCCCATCCTATCTTCTATTCTTTATTTTGCTTCGACACGGACACCTTGGGTATCAACTTTCAAGTCATGAAGTTTTCCTTTGAAAGGTTGCTTTTCCAATTCTGCCTTAATCGTTGGCATCTTGTCATGAGAAGCCAAGACCATAACTGTCGGCCCAGCACCAGAGAGGTAGGTTGCATAGGCACCATTCTCTTTGGCTACTTGCTTAATCGTCGCAAACTCTCTCACCAAGTCCTGACGATAGCGCTCGTGGAAGAGGTCTCCCTCGATTGCTTGCCCAGCGGTCACCATGTCTCCTGCCAACAAGGCCGCAACCGCCACATTGGCGATCGAACTAGCAGCAACAGCTTCCTTGTAAGACAATTTCTTAGGTAAGACGCCACGGCTGTCTCGAGTACGCAATTCATAGTTTGGAATGTAGGCTAGAAAATCACATTCTGGGAAGTCTGCTACGATAGCAGAAACTTGCCCTTCAACGGAACTTGCAATAACGAGATTACCATAAATGGCTGGAGCCACATTGTCAGGATGGCCTTCAATCTTAGTCGCTAACTGCAATTTTTCATGGTCTGACAAGTTGAGCTGGCCCAGTTGGTTGGCTAGTTCAATACCAGCAACAATAACCGAGCTAGAAGAACCCAAGCCACGCGCCAAGGGAACATCACTGGTCATTTTCAAACGTCTTGGGTGCAAGTCTGGTACAATTTGCAAAGCGATTTTGAGCAAGAGATTACGTTCGTCATGTGGAATCCATTTGCCAATCTGGTGTTCAATCAACCACTCATCTCGTTCTTCACAGACCTCGATTTGAAGGTACTTGGTTACAGCTACACCGACCGAGTCAAAACCTGGCCCGATATTGGCACTGGTTGCAGGTACAATAATCTTCATCTTATTCTCCTAGCACCTTGAAGGTATTCAAGAGGTCGAATTCTGAAACCTTCTTCAATTCAGCTGAGACATTTTCAAGTTGAGATTTATTAATCTTGTGTGTAATGATAACGACACGCGCCTTGTCACCCTCTTTTCCGTCTTGGAGGATTTGCTTGAAGGAAATATCTTGAGCATTAAAAATTTCAGCCAACTTCAAGACCTGACCTTTTGAGTCTGGTGCCAAGATTGAGAAGTAGTAGTTTGCTTTAACATCCTCAGGATTTGCCAAGACCAAGTCACGGCTGTATTCGTTGAAGTCTTTACCGATGGTTCCATCATTCAGGCGACGAACGATACGAACAATATCAGCTACAACACTTGTTGCAGTTGGTTTTTGACCAGCACCTGGTCCGTAGTACATAGACTCACCAATACCGATAGATTCTACAAAGACAGCGTTCATTACGCCATTCACACTGGCAAGTGGATGCGCTTTAGGAAGGAAAGTTGGAGTTACTTCTGCAGCAATTCCTGAAGGAGTTTCCTCGATAGAACCAACCAATTTCACTACATAACCAAGCTCTTGAGCTACAGCTACATCTTCTGGTGTGATGTTACGAATTCCCTTGTGAGCCACATCGTCAAAGGCAACCTTCATGCCAAAGGCAAATTGGCTCAAAATCACCATCTTGTAGGCTGCATCAATCCCATCTACGTCATTTGTAGGGTCACTTTCTGCAAATCCTAGTCTTTGTGCTTCCGCAAGAGCATCATCGTAAGACCAGCCTTCTTCGACCATCTTGGTCATCATGAAGTTGGACGTTCCGTTGACTACTCCAAGCACACGCGTAATTTTATCAGAAGCCAAGGAATTTGCCAAAGTACGAAGAATTGGAATCCCACCAGCTACTGCTGCCTCATAGTAAAGTGCTACCTTGTTAGCTTTAGCGATTTCTAACAATTCTGCACCATGGACAGCCAAAAGGTCCTTGTTAGCAGTCACAACATGCTTTCCAGCTTCCAAGGCACGAGTGATAAAAGTTTTAGCAGGTTCGATACGTCCCATCAATTCCACTACGATGGTAATATCTTGGTCTGATAAAATGTCATCCACATTGGTTACAAAGTTAAAGTCATTCCCTGCTGCAAGCAAGCGATTCTTTTCATCTTCATCCTTGACCAATACCTTGGCAACTTCAATCTCTGAATGTGCTGATTGATTGATTTTTTCTCCATTTTCCTTTAGGAGGAAAGGCACACCACTTGCAACGGTACCAAATCCTAGTAAAGCAATTTTAACTGTCATGTTTGTCTCCTCGAAATTTTCTAATATAGCCATTATAACAGAATTTTGTGAAAATTCCTATTATAGTAAATCACTATTTCAGTCTAAAAAAGAAAAAACGAATCCCATGATTCGTCTTTCTTGATAGATGAAAATTGATTTTAAAAATTATGAACCAATCTTTTGCAAATTAAGCACTGCATCATGATTCATCAAGACTTGACCATACTCTTGCAAGACTGAACGACTGATGTCACTATCATCTGCAAACTCGCGCATACGGGCCAACAGCCAAGCTGGATATGGACTTGGATGATTTTCAATATCCACTAAAATAGTCAAATAATAGCGCTCATTCATCTTATAGAGTTCAGAAGTTTCCATGTCAAAAGTCACTGTCTGGGCAAAAGCTACCAAGTCAGCCAACTTAGCAAAAGAAAGGATATAGTAGATATAAGGCTCTTTCTTGTTCTCAACTTCTTGTTGATCCTGCTCCTGCTCTTCTTCCTTGGCTTCGACTTGCTCTAGAGATTGAATCGCTTCAATATCATCCTTAGTTTTATCTGCGATGCTTTTTTCCAAGGTTTTGATAAATTCATCTGGCGACATTTGAGCCAATTCTTCCATATCTGGTAAATCCGATAAGTCTTCAAAATCTAGATTTTGGTCCATCTTTGATTTGGTTACAAAAACATCAACCTTATCAGGTTTTGGAGTCACACGGAAGCTCAACATACCTGTATCCAAAAAGCTCTCAGGCATCTCTAACTCATCCAAGATGGCATAAAAGAACTCTTCTGTTTTTTCTTGAGGAACAAGAAAGTCAGCAATCTCCATTCCTCGATCCATCAAATCCTCTAAAGACATCGTGATTTTCAAAGTTGTATCACTGATTTGTTTCATTTTCATTGCTAGTAACCTCATACTTTCAGTTCTATCTATTATACTAGATTTTTACGATTTTATCAAAAGAATGAAGCAAGAATGTGATATAATACTAGAGACCATTTTACAATACAAGAAAGAAAGTACAATGAAAAATATAAAAGTTAATGCACTGGCTAGCTTGCTAGTCAATGTTCTCAATATCGTTTTTCCGCTGATAACCAATCCTTATCTGACGCGGATTCTCAGCAAATCCAACTACGGTTATTTCAATACCGCAAATACCTGGGCTAGCTTTGTCATTCCTTTAGCCGCCTTTGGAATATACAACTATGGGATTCGTGCTATCAGTAAGGTTAAAGACGATAAAGATAAGATTAATTATGTCTTCTCCAAGTTATTCTATATATCTGTAATTACTTCTGTCCTTACAACAAGTATCTACTTTTTGTTTATTTACCTAGATAATAGTATTGAAAATTTGAAAGAACTCTACTACATACTTGGTGTCCAGGCTCTCTTCCAATTCCTTTATATCGAGTGGATGAACGAGGCTTATGAAAATTATTCTTTCATCCTCTACAAAACATTAGTTATTCGTATTGCCATGTTGGTCGCTATCTTCACCTTTGTAAAAACTCCAGACGATATCGTACCTTATGCAATCATCATGAGTGCAACGACAATTCTCAACTATCTACTCAGTTTTCTCTGGATCAAGAGAGAAGTTTCCTTTGTTAAGATTGGTCTTGTCGAATTAGTCAAAGCATCTAAACCACTCTTGACCATGTTGCTTCTAGCTAATGCCAATATGCTCTACACCTTACTTGATAGAATGTTTATTACCAAAGGACCTGATGAAAACTACATTTCTTATTACACCATTGCTTCTAGCATCGTTATGTTGATTGCCAGTGTCCTGAGCGGAGCTATCAACGTTAGTATTCCACGTCTCGGCTACTATCTCGGTAAGAAAGACTACGAATCTTATAAAAATCTTCTAAACCAAGGAGCCGCCCTCTTTTATTTCCTTATCATTCCAACCAGTATTGGGATTATGGTATTAGGAAACTATGCTGCAGTCATCTACTCTTCTGAAAAATACCTTGAAGCTGGTATTGTGACTAGTGTCTTCGCCTTTCGTACTATCATTTGGGCCATTGAGTTAATCCTTGGTAAACAAATTATCTTTATCAACGACCACGAAAATCGTTTAACAGCCTTTTACTTTATTGGTGGTGGAGCTAATATCCTACTCAACAGTCTCTTGTATTTCAATAATATTTTTGCACCAGAGTACTACATTGCTACTACTATTATTGCAGAAACTGTAGTTGTTCTACTGGAAATTTACTTTATCAAGAAACATCATCTGCTTGACTTAAAAGAAATTTTTACTACTTTAACACGCTATACTATTGTATCGCTCGGATTCATTCCGATCTATTTTGCGTTTAAATTCCTTTTCCAAATCAACTCTTATGTAGTCAACCTCAATATGATACTCATGGTTCTCTCGACTGTTGCAACCTGTGGAATCTACTATCTCTTGATACTTTTTATCACAAAAGATAAAACATTCCATTATGCACTCAATCTTGCTCTTGCTAAGATTAAAAGAAATTAAAAAAATCACCTACCTATCTAAAACAAGGAATATTCCAGTAGATAGGTAGGTTATTTATTTTATCGAATTATCAAATCAAAGCAACTTGCTCATAAATTAATCAATCCAGTAATTTTTATCAGTTCCTGGATTTTGATTTTCAATAGATGGAGGAGTCATATAGTCTTCACCAAACTCGTAAACCAAAATCTCATGGAATTTTCTAGGAACCTTCACAAGAATATTCTCATATGGCATTTCAATTGTATCATATAGCCACTCTTTCTTAATTCCACTTGGATAGTAAGAGTCATAGGTAGTACATGCAAGATCTGTAGCCTGCTCAACATCATATTGCAAAGCTAACTTCTCCAATTTTTCATTCCATTTCTGTGGAGAAGTCAATCTGAAAATTGCAGATGCAAAATAACGTGGTAAATTTTTGACACCTCCATTATCTATTTTGACTCCTTTAAAATTCAGAGACGAAAGTCGAATAAATTGTTTATAAAGTCTCATTTTTTTTCTATCACGTTCATCTGTAACAACCCCATCGTATGGGAAAATGTCAACACAAGTACCTAGAATAACCGACTTATCTAAAAGATTAGCATCTCTTCTTGTCCTCACATCATAAACTCTCATATATGTATAAGGGTAGCCTTTTGTTTCTCTATATGAAATTAATCTGTAGTAGGGATGTTTTTCATTCTTTAATATCTCATAGAGTTTTTCAAATTCATCTCGAGCCAAAGAAATATCGGTATCATCATCCCAAGGAATAAAACCTTTATGGCGTACAGCTCCTAGCAAGGTTCCAAAATCAATAAAATACTTGATTTCATGCTCCTCACACAATTCATGCAAATAGTTTAAAATATCTAATTCAATTTGTTTAATTTCTTCAAGAGTCAAAATTTTCTCTGACATCTATTATTCACTCCTAATCTTTTTACATCGAGTTAATGGCTTCTTCATTTCAATAACATCACTGAGATACCTTAATAATTTTCCACAATTGAAAATCATGATGAGAGAACCTTAGCTCAACTGGTGGTAGTTGCATGTAGTCTCCGTAGTCCGAGGTCAGAATTTCATGATAATTTTTTGGAATCATAAATTCCTTACCTTCAAATGTTCCAGTAGTAACTTGTTCTAGCCATTCGCGTCTCCACACTGGTTTGTTCATATCCTTGTAGATAAGATAATCCACTTCCTCATAATCTGACACTTTACGTGATTTAGCAAGTTCTTCAATTTGTGCAACGTATTTATTTGTATTTGTGAAATAAAAAATAATAACTGAAATATAGCGTATCAGTGAATTCAGAACACTTTTCGTATTGGTGATACCTTTAAATGTATAGCAACTCAATTGACGTTTCTTTATCAGCTTTGTCATCTTGTTCTTGAAATTTGCATCATTCTCGTAGCCATCTACAGGGAAAATATCTACATAAATCCCCATATTTGAATCAATACGAACATCTTCTTCTAGCAAGTAGGTATGGTTATCCTGCACTTTCATGAAGGGATAGACATAGTTGAGATTATTTTTATAAGACATCACTTCGTAACGTTCATCAGGGTTAGCAATAAGATAGTCTTGCAACTTTTCATAATCTTCTCGTAACATACAGATATCCATGTCATCATCCCAAGGAATAAAACCTTTATGACGAACCGCACCGATAAGACTGCCATAAGCTAGGAAATATTTGACACCAATTTTCTGACAAGTTTCATGAATGTATTCCATGATTCCTAGTTCCATCTGTTGAATCTCTCTAATATCAGTTACTTCCTGATAACGAATACCTTCATCACGTTTGCAAACAACTAATCCATAACCAATAATCAACCAAAAGATAATATTAATAAAGTTAGTTGAGTACATAATCTGACTTTCAAATAATTGACCGAACAAGATGCCAAAGAAAAGAATCATAATCAACTTTTCAGAGTTCTTTTTAGAAACAATCAAATAAGTCAAAAAGCGCTTAATTATATATCCTAGTAGAAGTAGAAAGGATACTAAACCTAAAATTCCAGAACTAACAAATATCGTTACCAAAATGTTATGGAAGTTTCCACCAATGAGAGAATTTTGAATCTCAAATTTACTGAAATATTTTGTGTAATAATCTGGAACATTCCGTACACCATAACCAAAAATTGGTTTCTCGCTTCCCATTTTGATAGCATTTTTCCAAATATAAGTTCTACCACTAGGTGTTGTTTCTATTAGATGAAGTTCACCTGTTTTTTTTATAACTGAAGAATCCGTTTCTGCATAAGATTGTCCTTTATTTAAGTCTAATACAGTCGCTTTCCCCGAGGATATGTAAATAGAGGTTACATAACTCAATCCGATGTTAGCAGCAGAAACAAGTAAAGCAGAAACAATAAAGATTAGAAATCGCTTAGCTAACTTGCCCCCGTTAATAAAGAAACTATAAAACCCAATCATTAACACTAAAGATAATAAAGCTCCTCTACTTTGCATGGTTGCGAAGTAAACTAATTGAATCACATTATTCAGTTTAAGATAGACAGAATATTTACTTCCTTTATGAATCAAATACATAGCCAAAATAATGCTAATGTATGAAAATATCGCACTAGCATTTGGATTAACAATCCCCCACAGACGTCCATTCATAACACCATAGTAATAAGATTGTTCGCCAATCTTAAATAGGATAAGGACTCTACTTATCAATAAACCAAACGCAAAAATTGCTGAAGAAAAAGATACAATTTGAACCGTATAGGCAATCCAGTCAAATAATTTTTTAAGTTTCCCTGATTGTAACATGGTAAATAATAAAACATAGGTTACCATGAAGAGGATCTCAATCACATTTCCAATCAAATGTCCAGAGCGATTGAAAATAGCTGATAAGAGATGACTTCCAGCTAAGAGTCCAAATAAGGATAGAAATTTACGATCTACTGTGATTTTTTTCCACTTAAACAATAAGGTATAGCAAATATAAAACACTACAATCGCTGACAATACTTTATAAAGGGGATTTGCTATCTTATAAACCAGTGAACTCATACTTAAAATCGAAATGAAAACAAAGAGATATGCAATCCATAGTTTTGATTTTTCAAAGTATTCATCCATTTTTGAAAAATTCATTTTCAACTCCTTCTCATAATATTAGTTTCTGAATCCAATAATTTTTTTATATATCCATGGAGAAAAGACAAGTAACAGGACAGCTATCTTACGAAATCTAGTGAAATAAGCATCCTTCCATATTTCGCGTCGATGCTGAATAATCCAAGCCCTTAGGTCGACTTTCTCCTTTTGATACTGTTCAGATGAAGTAAAGATAATTTTATCGTAAACTGTGATATATGACCAACATTCTCTATTTTTTAATTCATACTTTAAATTAGGAAATACTTGTGATACTTGAGTAATGATGTTCTTATAAACTTCTATCGTATCAAATACATACCGATTAACAGATGTTGTCGCACTTCCCTCACGATGATCATAATAATAAATTGGTTTATCAATGAATACACTACTACATCTTGTCTTTAGTAACAATTCCGTTAAAAATAAGGCATCTTCTGCTAGATGGTAGTCTGTATTAAATTTTTCATCTGTCAACAGGTCTCTCTTAAATAATTTTGCGACTGGAAAAAATGACGTTCTGCTAGTCATCAGTAGTTCCTTCATGGTTTCTTCTGTTGACCAGAGTTCTGTTTTTCCAGAATGTGGAGGTAGGTCTGTTACAATGCCATTTTTGATATGGTGTAGAGGAGCAATTACAAAGCCTACATTCAACCCTTCAACTGCACTTGCTAAAGTAGCTAGGTAATCTTGGGTAACAAAATCATCGCTATCAATAAAGGTAACCCAAGAACCCGTCGCTAGCTGAATTCCCATATTTCTAGCATTTGAAACACCAGCATTTTCTATATGGTAAACCTTGATATTTTCATACTGATTTGCTAAATGGTCACAGATTTGTCCACTAGAATCAGTAGACCCATCATTTATTAGGATTAGTTCAAAATTGGTATAAGTCTGATGAAGAATTGACTCCACACATCGTTCCAAATAGGCTTCTACATTGTAGACTGGAACGATAACGCTTATTTTTTCTCCCATCATGCTCCATATTCTCCCTTGTACTCTCTATAACTCTTATCCATGTCTGCTATAATCGCATCATGATGCGGCACCTGCTTATCTGCTGGTGGAGGTGTCATATAATCACCAAAAGCAGTGCTGAGATAGGCATCGTAGCCAACTGGAATGGGCATCTCTGTCTCTTCAAATGGCAAGAAAAGATTATCTTCAAAAGATGCGATTGGGTACTTATTTCTCATGTAGCCAGGCCCTGAGCATAACTCCGTGATTCCATCGCTCTCAGCCAGACTGTACTTGGTCATTTCTTTTTCAGCTTTTTTCCAAATATGATAGCGGAGAGATTTGGGAGTCACCCCCAGTAAAATACGACTTCCCCATTTCATGACTGCACCATGTTTTTCTGGAATAGTTTGCGCACAAAAAAGAGAATAAATCAAGGCCCAACGAACCTGTTTTTTACGCTCAGCTGGATTTTTAGGATAATAATCCAAAGGCAAAACATCCAAGGCCAGACCATGTGGCAATTCTAAATCCTGCTGATAAGGTTTGATACAGGTCGTTTCCTTATCACGAATGGTAATAAAAAGATTGCGGTCGACAAAATCCTTGTTACTCTTTGACAAGAAATAACGTTCATCTGCATAACGAGGCCATAATTCTGCCAATTTTTCATAATCCTTACGGGGCATAAAAAAGTCTAGGTCGTCGTCCCAAGGAATAAACCCCTTGTTTCGAAGGGCGCCAATAGCACCTCCTCCACAGAGATAACAAAGCAAATCATGTTCCTTGCAAAAAGCCACAAAATATTCAGCCATCTCCAGACTTCGAGCCTGAATTGCTTTTAAATCAGTCATATTGTTCATTATTCTTTCTATCGTATCGTTCCATTATACCACAAATAAGGGATGAAAATCTATTGCAGACTGTAAAAAATCAAAGCCTGACTGCTAGATACATAGCCTTCAAACTTTGATTTTTCTATCTTATCTCATTCCCATTTGAGCAAGCTTGGTTTGATATTTATTTTGATCGACTTGGAGAGCTAAACCTCCATAGACATCATAGGCATCGACCCAATCACCTAGTTCTGGAACTGTTAATCTCTCAATGCCATTTTGCGCTCCATCTAGGAAGGATAAACCATTGGTCAGTAGGAAACTATAAGGAACATTCGTAGAGGTCATCCCAAAGACCTTACCAAGTGCTTCTGATCCAGTAAAGAGTTTAGTTGGATCCTTGAGTTGTTGCAGAACAGCTGTCAACACTTGCTGTTGTCTCTTGGTACGACCATAATCACCTTCGTCATCATCACGGAAGCGTGCATAATTGAGCAATGTTGAACCGTTCATCTGCTGTTTTCCGACTTTAATCGTCTGGGTTGGAGACTCTGTCTCCGTAGCATGTAAATCATCTCCGACTGTAGCTTCGGTTAAAGGTTGACCTTCTAAGGTTGAGAATTTGGCATCAATTGTCACACCATCAGGAAATAGAGTGTCAATAGCGGTTGCGAAGGCCTGGAAATCTACCAAAGCGTAATATTTAATGTCCAAGTCAAAATTGTCTTTTAGGACTTTCCGGACCATTTCAGCCCCTTTTTGCCCCTCTTGTTCCCCTAGTTCATAGGCCACATTCAACTTATTATCGGACTGCTTTCTACCATTAATAACTTGACTGTATCCGTCTATATAAACCAAATTGTCACGCATGAAGCTGGCCAGCTTAATTTTCTTATCTGAGCCGCCAACGTTTAGAACCATAATCGAGTCCGTTCTCGTCTCAGCACTGTTTTGGCCAATCCGTCCATCCGTCCCCATAATCAAAATATTGACCCCATCCTTGGTATCTTGACCATGAAAAACTTCTACTTGAGCTGCCTTAGCATTGGCAGGTTTGGTTGGATCCGCATTTGAATAACCTTTTAGGAACATAAAAATCATACCAAAACCAACACAGGCTAGAAGAGCAAGCAATCCTGCAAAAATGCGCCCCCAACGAATCTTACGTTTCTTGGACTTAACCTTTGGAAGAGAATGGCTTTTCTGGTATTTTTTTGCACGACTACGGTTACCATAGGATGGAAGAGGAGACTGATTGATTGGTTCCATGAAAGACTCTTCCATATCGTGATTTTCATTATAAATTTCTGGTGAAGCTTCACTACCACTAGCCATATTTAACTTACCTTGCAAGTAAGCAAACTCTTTTTTCTCTCGCTCATTGAGATAATGAATGTTCTTAAAGAGATAGTCATAACGTAACTGCTCATGATGACTTAAGGGATTTTCTTTACTCATCTTCTCTCCTTTCCGTGGTCTGATATTGGATAAATAGGATAGGCGCCCAGTACTTTATACTGGATTCCAATCGCTTCTAATTCTTTTTGGGCAAAGTGGACCAGATTCTTATCGGCATAATCCACATCAATAATGAAAAAGTATTCGCCCAGTGCTGTCTTGAGTGGACGACTTTCAATTTTTGTCAGGTCAATTCCTCTCCAAGCAAAGGTCGACAGGGCCTTATAAAGCGCACCTGGAAGGTTGTCCGGTAAGGTCAAGGCCAAACTCATTTTCTCAGTTTGTGCTTTCAATGGAATACTAGGCTTTTCAGCTCCTAAAACCCAGAAACGTGTGAAATTGGCTTCCATTTCCTGAATATCCTCGGCAATCAGTTCCAAGCCATATTCTTCAGCAGAACTTCTAGGTGCAATGGCTGCATAAGGCTGGTCTGGATGTTCGGAAATAAAACGGGCCGCATAAGCTGTACTAGCTGTCACCTCGATTTGAGCCTCTGGATACTGTTCATCGATGAATTTCTTTCCTTGAGCCAAGGCCTGTGGATGAGAAAAAATCTTTTCAATCTTAGTATGACCTGGAAGCACCATCAACTGCTGATGAATAGGCTGAACAATTTCTGCAACTGCTTGAATGCGAGCCTGATGAAAAAGGTAGTCCAAGGTTTCATGAACACTACCCTCGATAGAATTTTCAACTGGCACCACAGAATAGTCCACCAAGCCTTGCTCATAGGCCTTGATGACATCTGTAATATTGGCAAAGGCCTGCAGTTCCTCCTGAGGAAAAGCTGTCTGCACAACGTGGTGTGAAAATGATCCCTTGGGACCTAGATAAGCAATTTTCATCTCAGTTCCTCTATAATTTCCTCTGGACTTAGCTTGGTCACATCCAAAACCCGACTGGCTACTTCCTCATACCAAGCCTGTCGTTCTTGGAAAATAGCTGATAATTCTTCCTTGCTATTATTTAGAAAAAGCGGTCGCTGATTGTCCTTATCAGCTGCGATACGGTGGTAGAGGGTTTCAAAATCAGCTTTCAGGTAGATGTTATCTGTATTAGTCTTGAGTAAGTCACGATTTCGCTGAGAAATAACCACTCCTCCTCCAGTTGACACGACTTGGTCTGTTTGTAGTAAATCAGCTAGGACTTCTGATTCTACCTGACGAAAGGCCGCTTCTCCCTTTTCAGCGAAAAAATTCGCAATGGACATACCTAGGCGTTTCTCAATCAGAGCATCCATATCAAGGTAATTAGGGTCCAAGCCTCTTGCAATAGTCGATTTGCCAGCCCCCATAAATCCGAGTAATACCTTAGCCATGAATCAAGCTCTCCAAATCATCAAAGAAGCTAGGATAGCTGGTATTGATAGCTTCAGCACGATCAAGTTCCACTTCTCCATCTGCAACCAAGAGGGCTGCGATAGCTGTCATCATGCCGATACGGTGGTCACCAAACGTATTGACTCTAGCACCGTGAAGGGCTGATTTTCCTTTGATAATCATTCCATCTGCCGTCGGAGTAATATCTGCTCCCATACTATTTAAGGCGTCTGCCACAACCTGAATACGGTCTGTTTCCTTAACCTTGAGCTCCTCAGCATCCTTGATAACTGTTACACCTTGGGCCTGGGTCGCAAGTAGAGCGATAATTGGCAATTCATCAATCAAGCGTGGAATCAAAGCGCCACCAATCTCTGTTCCTTTGAGGTCTGAAGACTCAACAGTTAAGGTAGCAGATTTAGCGACTGGGTCCATTTCAGTAACTTCTAATTTTCCACCCATGGCACGAATGACATCGATGATACCTGTACGCGTTTCGTTGATACCCACATTCTGCAGCACTAGACGAGAATTCGGAACAATCAAACCTGCGACCAACCAAAAGGCTGCACTGGAAATATCTCTTGGTACGACCACCTTCTGTCCTGTCAATTTTTGTGGCCCTTGGACTGTGATTTTCTTGCCATCCACACTTAAATAACCACCAAATTGTTGCAACATATCTTCAGTATGATTACGGGTGCATTCTTTTTCGATAATAACGGACTCCCCCTGGGCCTGCAAGGCTGCAAACATCAAGGCTGACTTGACTTGGGCAGAGGCAATTGGCAACTCATAATGAATAGGTCTTAGGTTTTTCGTCCCTTGCAAACGCAAAGGAGGCAGGTCTCGTGCAGTTTGCCCTGAAATGCTGACGCCCATTTTTTTCAGTGGAATAGTCACACGGTCCATAGGACGTTTGGAAAGACTGTCGTCTCCGAACATATCTACTTCAAAATCTGCACCAGCAAGGACACCTGAAATCAGACGAATCGAGGTTCCAGAATTTCCCATATCAAGAGCATTTTGCGGCGCTTTTAAGCCATCCATGCCTACACCTTGAATGGTAATAACCCCATCTTTGTCCTCAATTTCAACACCAAGGTCACGAAAAACCTGCATGGTCGAAAGGACGTCTTCGCCACGTAATATATCATAAACCTTGGTCTCACCCTCAGCCAAACTTCCAAAGATAATGGAACGATGACTAATAGACTTGTCACCTGGAACTCGGATACTGCCGTGTAAGTGGCGAATGTTTGTTTTTAGTTTCATACTAGACCTCATACTTGCAATACTTTTACCTATTTTATCATAAAAAGCCAGAAATTCCTTAAAAATTCCTGACTTTAGGATTGTTATTTTCTTATTTTAGCAATTCTGAAACTGGTTCGAAAACAATTTTTTCAATGTCAGAAAGGTAAATGGCTAATTGTTGTTGCTTGGTAAAGAATTCTGACAAGAGGCTGTTCCCCTGAATCTGCTTACCAAAGCCTTCCATTTTAGCTTGGAAGGAAGCATCTGGCATTTGCCCTGTCTGGGCTAGTTTTTGAATTTCCTCTTGAAAGGCAACATACTCTGTAAAGATTTTGCTCGCCTCAGCATCTGCTGAAATCGCATCTTTAGCTGCTTTGACAGCTTTGTATTCTGGTAATTCGCGTAGACCGCGACTGAGTTCATTTGCACTATCGTAAATATTTGACATAATTTTCTCCTTATTTATTTCTTTTAAAATTACTAGTCACTCTGTAGTCATTATTATTGTGCAATCACTTTTATATGACCTCTTGAATATCCATTGATTAATTCATTATCTGGTATATACTCTATCTTCAAAGTTCCTAAATTAAAACATGTTTTTATTTCATTTGACATAAGATTATCAAAATAGTTATCTATCTCATCATCAGATAAGGATGATTCAATCGATTTAACAATATCATGAAATACTTCTTTCATTCCTTCAACACCAGATTCACTATTTTCATTTGTCTGATTTATTGTTACATTGATTTTATCAGTATCATTTGCACGTGTAATATCCGTAGCTTAATGCGAAATATTTTATTTTTATATTTCCTTTTTTGATATTTTCTCATGGACTATTAGAATTTTGATTATAGCTATTGATAAACCCATTAATAATTCTATCGTCTACATACTTTGAATTGGTTTTCTCTTAACTTATTTCCTTGTTGGATCGTTCATTTTTTGTCTCAACACTTGCTTCTGAACTAGTTTTCACATCTTTTTTAACAGCGTAAGCTCTAAGTAAGATAAAAGAAATAAAGATAATACCAAATATGAATCTAGGCTCTATTTTAGGCATATTTTTCTCCTTATTTGACAACGACTGTATAATCGGTATTTTCTGTTATGAGATGCTCGGCTCTTTCCAAGTCTTGAGCATTTTTAAATGAAATTTGTAGGATCCCGTGAATATCTTCACGATTTTCCTCATTGATGTGAATATTAACCAAGGAAGTTCCACGTAGCAGTTCCAAAATCCGTAGGATGACATCTTCTTCATCGGGAACATCAACATAGAGGTCATAAGAGCTATCCACACCACCACGCTTATGAATTTCCATGGCCTGACGTTGCTCACGCGCTTGGTTGAAAAAGTTCCAAATCTGCTCCTCATTTCCCTTGCTGATAGCCTGACCAACCTCATCTAAACGTTCCTTAAAATCCTCAATACGGTCTAGAATAGTCTCACGATTGGACAAGAGAATGGAGGTCCACATACCTGGCTCGCTTTCCGCAATTCGGGTCATATCTCGAAAACCACCGGCCGCAAAACGCCTTGCCATCTCATGTTCTTGAGCATAGACCGCGGTCTGTTCCATGAGACTAGAAGCCAGAATATGAGGAAAATGGCTAATCTGAGAAGTGACACGATCATGCTCCTTGGCATCAATCTCGATAAAACGAGCATGAAGACCTGAAAGCAGATCCTTCATTTCCTCAAGCGTGTCCTGACCTGTCAGACTCGAAGGTGTAAAGATATAATAGGCATTTTCAAAGAGATTGACATCCGCAGAAGCAGCCCCTGTCTTGTGACTACCAGCCATGGGATGGGCCCCGACAAAGCGAACAGGTTTGCCAGCCAAATATTGCTCCGCCGCATCCACAATGGCTGACTTGGTCGAACCAGCATCTGAGATAATCACGCCTTCTTTCAAGTCCAAGTTGGCCAATTCCTTAATGAAAGCAATGGTTTGTTTGATTGGCAAACTGAGAATAATGATATCTGCCAAAGGAGCAAAACTAGCAAAATCATCCGTTGCACGGTCAATCATGCCTTCTTTCAAGGCGATATCTCTCGAAGCTTGACTGCGATTATAACCTAAAATTTCATAATCTGGATGATCGCGTTTGATACCAAGTGCCATCGAGGCACCGATCAAACCAAGACCTGCGATATAGACTATTTTTGCCATAGGAACTCCTTAATAGTTCTTTGTATAGTCTCGGTGTTGGGCTACCGCTTCTTTTAGTTCCTCGAGATTATCTGATGAGAATTTTTCAAGGATTTCTTGCGCCAGAACCGTTGCCACAACAGCTTCCATGACCACTCCTGCAGCTGGAAGAGCGGTCGGATCACTTCTCTCAACAGTTGCCTTATAGGGTTCATGGGTTTCGATATCCACACTCATAAGAGGCTTATAAAGAGTAGGAATAGGTTTCATAACTCCACGAACAACGATCGGTTGCCCGTTGGTCATACCACCTTCAAAGCCGCCAAGATTGTTAGTACGGCGAATATAGCCGTCTTCTTTAGACCAGAGAATCTCATCCATAACTTGGCTACCTTTGCGGTAACCAGCTTCAAAGCCAAGACCAAATTCAACCCCTTTAAAGGCATTGATAGAGACAACTGCTTGGGCAAGTCTGGCATCCAATTTTCTGTCCCATTGGACATAGGAACCAAGACCAACTGGAACACCTCCGACAACTGTCTCGACAACCCCACCGATGGTATCTCCATCACGCTTGATTTGGTCAATATAGTCCTTGATTTCCTGTTCCCTTTCTTGGTTAACAATAGAAACTTCGGACTGGGCAACTCGTTCCTTAATCTCAGCGACTGTTAGATTTTCAGGAACATCGATTTCCTTGCCACCGAATACTACAACATGGTTGGCAATCTCCATATTCAGCTCAGTCAAGAGGCGTTTGGCTACTGCGCCAACTGCCACCCGCATAGTTGTTTCACGAGCAGATGAGCGCTCCAAGGAATTACGCAAATCATCAAAACGGTACTTGATGCCCCCAACCAAGTCGGCATGACCTGGACGTGGATGGGTGATTTTCCGTTTGCTTTTAAGGCGGTCTTCAATGTCCTCCGCAGACATGATATCCAGCCATTTCTGATGGTCCTTATTGACGACATCCATAGTAATGGGAGCCCCAGTAGTCTTCCCATGGCGAACACCCGAAGTAAAGACAACTTGGTCACTCTCAATCTTCATACGACCACCGCGGCCATATCCACCCTGACGACGTTTCAAATCCTCATTGATGTCCTCTGCTGTCAAGGGAAGTCCAGCTGGAATTCCCTCAATGATAGCCGTCAGACGAGGACCGTGTGATTCTCCTGCTGTTAAATATCTCATACACTCTCCTTATTTTACCAAGTAGTCTTTCATCTCTTCCAGAGAAACTGGGTGAATAGTCGCTGAACCAAGCTCTGGTACCAAGACCAATTTCAAGGTATTGCCACGCGCTTTCTTGTCATGAGTCAAAGCTTGATAAAGCTTATCTACATCCCAGTTTTCATAGTCAACAGGCAAACCAAACTTCTGGCACATCTCTGTGATAGATTGGGTAATACCAGCTGGCATAAGGCCTTTTTCCTCAGCTACCTTGGAAATCTGAACCATGCCCATGGCTACAGCTTCTCCATGCATGACCTTGCCATAACCGGCCGTTGCTTCAATAGCATGACCAATAGTATGGCCAAAATTGAGGTAAAGGCGAACACCATTGTCCAACTCATCCTCAACTACCATCTTACGCTTAACCTGGCAAGAATGTTCAATTAAAGTCTCTGCATGTTCCAGAATGCTCTCTACAGAACCATCTAGCTCCGTCAAGAGAGCCCAAAGTGCTGGATCCTCAATCAAGCCGTACTTGATAACCTCACCCATTCCTTCAATCAATTCTCTTTTTCCGAGAGTTTCAAGAACAAGTGGATCAATCAAAACCCCATCTGGTTGGGCAAAGGTCCCCACCATATTTTTAGCAAATGGAGTATTAACACCTGTCTTTCCGCCGATAGAAGAATCAACCTGGGCTGTCAAACTAGTCGGAATCTGAACAAAGTGAATACCCCGCATATAGGTAGAGGCTACGAAACCAGCCAAGTCTCCAACGACACCACCTCCGAGAGCCACGATTCCATCGCTACGAGTCAGCCCCTGCTTAACAAGAAATTCATAGACTTTCTGAACAGTAGTTAAATTCTTTCTTTCTTCCCCTTCCAAAAAGTCAAATACCGCTACCTGAAAACCAGCATCTTCTAGGCTGAGCTTGACCTTCTCTGCATAAAGAGAAGCTACATGGTTGTCTGTTACAATGACCACTTTTTGTGGTTGCCATAGTTCTCGCAACCATTGACCAGCCTGAGCCAGACAGCCTTTTTCAATCTGAATATCATAAGGATGATGAGGAATATCGATTCTGATTTTCATAGGAGAATCTCCCTTTCTTTATTGGTATTTTTCTGTTAAGGACTGCCAAATCTCTTCTGTCGGCATTTCCTTTCCTGTCCACAGTTGAAAAGCTTCTGCAGCTTGATAGAGCAACATTCCCAGACCATTGACAACTGGATTCCCCTGACTTCTAGCCCATTTCAAAAATGGGGTTTCAAAAGGCTTGTAAATGATATCTGCTACTAAAAGAGTTTCTGATAGGACAATGTTTTCAGGAACTGGAGAGGATTGACCATCCATCCCTACACTTGTCGCATTGACCAGTAAATCCGACTCAGCAATCCTTGCTTGCAGTTCAGGAACATCTTCTAAAGCATACAGGTCCACCTTAAAACCTGTCTGCTCCTGTAACTTGTCTAGGTATGGTCTTGTTTTTTCCATGGAAACTGAACGAACAAAGACTGAAATCTGACTGACGCCGTCCAAAATAGCCTGTGCCAAGATTGATTTCGCCGCACCACCTGCACCCAGCAGGGTCATCTTTTTACCTGAAATTGTAAAAGAAGGCAAGCTCTTAAAAAATCCCTTGCCATCTGTATTATATCCAATTAAATTGCCATTCTCATTGACAACCGTATTAACCGCACCAATCAAGCGCGCTTCATCGCTCAGCTCATCCAAATAAGAAATCACCTGCTCCTTATAGGGCATGGACAGGTTTATGCCAAACATCTGGTAGCGACGAATATTGGCCACTGTTTCTGCCAAATCACCCGCTTCAATCTCCCAAGCCACGTAAGCACCATTGGTAGCTGTCGCCTCAAAGGCACTATTGTGGATAAAGGGGGAAATCGAATGCTTAATAGGATTGGCAACAACGGCAGCTAAACGTGTATAGCCATCAAGCTTCATCCAAAATCTCCCGAATTTTTTTCATGTTAGCTAAGGAAATCTGACCTGGGGCACTTGCCTCATCTAGACTAGCAAAGGACCAGCTAGAACCTGTCACATCCGCAGTGATACGAGAGACCTTGCCCACCTTGCCCATAGAAATCGTCACATATTCCTGCTCAGGATTGAGGATTTTAAAGCCTCGTGTATAGTTCATCAAGTCTAGCACATCCTGCTCCGTGTGAGCCATCACCGCAACCTTAACAAGTTTTGGATTTAAGCTCGTCAACTCTGACAAGATTTCCATCATGTTTTCAGGTGTTTCTTGGAAATTATGGTAACTCAAAACGAGATTTGGGAAGTCCAGCATTTCCTCAAAAACATCCTTGTAGCTATAGTACTCAAAATCAATATAGTCTGGTTGATAGAGTTGTGCCACTTCCTTGATTAGATGGATATATTCTTCTGGAGAAAGGTCGATTTCTCCCCCTTCAGAGCGAGTTCGCAACGTGAAAACCAACTCACGGCCTGCGAATTTTTCAAAAATCGCTGGAGCCACCTGCAAAATCGCTTCCTTAGGTAGATAGTCGGCACGCCATTCAATGATGTCGGCATCCAGGTACCTCGTGGCATCCAGAGCCTGGGCCTCCTCTAAACTTCTTGGCATTACTGAAACGATTAATTTCATTTACTAACCTTCATACTAATCACCTTGAGGTAATTACTACTTTCATCTTTTTTATTATAGGCAAAATCTGCTGGAAGACCGTATTTGTTTAAAATCTGGTAACTTCTTCCTGCAAAGCCTTTATCAATTTGTTCTGTAAATTTCTGACGGGAAACATTGGCAGCATTGGTGCTGGCAATAATAATACCGCCCGGATTTAAAATCTCAAGACTTTGGGATATCAACTTATGATAATCCTTAGCCACAGAAAATGTTTGTTTTTTGTTCCGAGCAAAGCTAGGCGGATCTAGGACAATCACATCATATGTCAAGCCTTTTCGCTTGGCATACTTGAAATACTCAAAAACATCCATAACTATAAAACGATGGTCGTCTGTGCTGATTCCATTAGCCTGAAAATGCGCTTGAGACAATTCTCGTGAACGTTTAGCTAGGTCAACCGAAGTAGTCTGGCTTGCTCCTCCCATGGCCGCAGCCACTGAAAAGGCTGCTGTGTAGGAAAACATATTGAGCAAGGATTTACCCATAGCCAATCCATCCACTAAACTACCGCGAACTTCATGCTGGTCTAGGAAAATCCCTGTCATCAAGCCATCGTTCATAAAGACTTGATACAGAACACCATTTTCCAAAACAGTGAAAAAGTCAGGTGCTTCTTGACCATAAACATGGGCAGATTCATAGTCCAAACCCTTAAAACGGATCTTCTCATATGCTCCTAACACCTCAGGAAAAACCTGTCTAAAAGCTTCTGAGATGGTCTGACGAATCTGATAAACATAAGAGTTATACCAAGAAAAGACAGCATAGTCGCCATAAAGGTCCACTGTCAGACCGCCAAAGCCATCTCCCTCTTGGTTAAAGAGACGAAAGGCAGTTGTCAATTCGTCTTGATAGTAGGAACTTCTCTTTTCTTTAGCTTGTCTAAACAGTGCTTCAAAGAAAGCTTGATTGAAGGTCACCTTGTCTGTGCTCACAAACCAGCCCAAGCCCTTGTTTTGCTGAGAAAGGTAGGCAGTCCCAAGAAAGTTTCCATCTTGACTATGGACTTCTACTTCCTGATCCTTGAGATTGTTATTCTCAAGATCGCTGGCTTCTAGTAAAACCAGTCCCTTTGAAAGCTTTTTTTCAACCCGTTTGTTGACTCTTATTCTATTCATAGTTCCTATTATAGCAAATTTTGTGACAATTCTCAAAAAAGAAACTACCCTTGCTTTTTTACTCTAGTTTTAAAAAATGGTATACTAATACTAATAAAAACTTAGGAAGTAATTGTGTGAGAATCAATTTTAACAAAATCCAAAAAGCTATCGGTACCAGACTGGGTTTTGTCCTAACCCTTTTAATCCTCTATTGGCTCAAAACCTTATTAGCCTATGCCGTTGACTTTAATTTAGATATTCAAGTAGGCAAGTTGCAGGGAAATTACCTTGCCTTTATAGCCTTTTTCAACCCCCTTCCTCTAGGACTACTCCTGCTGGCTCTAGCCCTCTATGCTCGCTCAACCAAGATATTTTATGGCCTGAGTATAGCTATTTATAGCCTATTGTTCATTTGGCTTTATTCCAATGTCTTTTACTATCGAGAATTTAGCGACTTTATCACGGCTAATACCATGAAGGTGGTCAGCAAGGTGTCTGTTGGTACTGCAGAACTAGAGTTACTGCGTCCTTGGGATTTCATCTATTTTATGGATTTCCCATTGCTGGCTTTCCTTTTCTATAAAAAATTCATCCAGCTGGATAGGAGACCTTTCAAATTCCGCTCCAGTGTTGCTATCACTGCTCTCTCAGCCCTGCTCTTTTCAGCTAATCTTTTCTTGGCTGAAATTGAGCGTCCCGATCTCCTATCACGAGGATTTTCTAATTATTATGTTGTTCGTGCCCTTAGTTTGCCAGCATTTTTAGGCTATAGTGCCAACCAATCCTATAGCGCCAACAAAGAACGTGCTAAGGCCTCTGAGACCGACCTTCAACCTATTACAGATTATATTCAAGAACATTCGGCTAAGCCTAATCCAGACTATTTCGGCTTAGCCAAAGGGAAAAATGTGATTTATCTCCACTTGGAGAGTTTCCAACAGTTCCTGCTTGACTATAAACTCAACATAGATGGAACTGAGCATGAAGTCACTCCCTTCCTCAACTCCCTCTACCATTCGCAATCAACCCTAGCCTTTTCGAATATCTTTAACCAAGTCAAGGCTGGTAAGACCTCAGATGCGGAAACCATGCTGGAGACTGGTTTGTTTGGACTTGACCAAGGTTCCTTTATGGTCAATTACGGTGGTACCAATACCCAGCAGGCTGCTCCTTTTATCCTATCAAAAAACGGCTATCAATCGAGTGCCGTCTTTCACGGTAATATCGGGACCTTCTGGAACCGAAATACGACCTACAAACAATGGGGCTACCAATACTTCTTTGATGCTTCCTACTTCACCAAGCAAGACAGTAGCAATTCTTTCCAATATGGTTTAAATGATAAAATCATGATGAAAGATTCTATCCAATATCTGGAGCATTTACAGCAGCCTTTTTATGCCAAGTATATCACGGTGTCCAATCACTATCCCTATGCTAGCAATCTGACAGGCGATGAGCTTGGTTTCCCCTTGGCCAAGACCAAAGATGAAACAATCAACGGCTACTTCCAAACAGCTAACTATCTGGATAGTGCTATCAAGGCCTTCTTTGACTATCTCAAAGAAAGTGGCCTCTATGAAAAATCCATCATCGTCATCTACGGAGACCATTATGGCATTTCCAATTCCCGCAATCCTGACCTGGCACCTTTAATTGGCAAGACTTCTGAGAACTGGTCGAATTACGACAATGCCATGTTGCAACGAGTGCCTTTTATGGTAGTCATGCCTGGCTATGAAAAGGGGCAAATCATCAATACCTACGGTGGACAAATCGATATCTTACCGACTCTCGAACACCTCCTTGGTATTGAGTCCAATTCCTTCCTTCAAGTCGGCCAAGACCTCCTATCACCAGACCATCAAGAAATCGTTGCCTTTCGGACTGCTAATTCCTTCGTCACACCCAAATATACCAGCTACGACGGACGAACCTACTATACTGAGAGCGGTCTTGAAATCAGCAATCTTGATGAACAAGCTCAGACTGAACTAGAAATCGTTCGGCAGGCAGCCAGCCAACAGCTAAAAATCAGCGACCAGATTCAAACTGGCGATTTGATCCGTTTCTACCAAGCAGATCATCTTGGAAAAGTTGATACAGAAAGTATTTCTTATCTCAATTCTTTACCAATTCTTCAAAAGATTGAGCAGGAAAAAGGTAGTCAATCAACCAGTCTCTTTAGCCAACGACAAGGTAAGACCAGTACTGACCTGTTCAAAGCTCCAAGTTACCAAGAACTCCATCCAGAGTCTGCAGAAACTGAATCAAAATCACAATAAAAATGCTCTTCCGTCTTGGAGGAGCATTTCTTTTTATCAATGAAAATCAAAGAGCAAACTAAGAAAATAGCCTCAGTTTAACTTTGAGATTGTAGGTAGAGAGGTTGTATCAGCAATATATGTCTGTCAAGTTTAGTGACGTAGATAGTAGAATAAAGATGAGAAGGCATAGAGAGAAGATAAATCACCTTAAGCAGGTATCTGGAAAATTTGATTTTATAGAGAAGCCTTTTGTTACAAACTCAATATACTATCAATAAATAATATCATAGAAGCAACAATAATTATAATTTCACCTATCTGCATAATTCTATTTCGAACTTTAAATATATGTTCTATCAAAAATACTTGAAAAAGACACATTATAGGAATTAACGTTTTTGAAATTGAAAAATATCCAAATAAATAAACTATAAACAACAATAATAGAACTATATTATATTTCTTATTCAAAACATTCCTCCCTATATATTTTTGATTACCAATCTTAATCATTTACAACTACATTCTAACAAACTATAAAAGCGTTTGTCGAATTGAATTTATCAAGCGAGAGACCAACTATCTCATCTTTTTTCTATTTCTGTCAATATGCGTGACAGGTAATAATAATAGCCAAAAATAGCAAGAGCAAGCAGAAGGATAAGAACTCCTACTCCCAAGCTAATGGCAAGGATAGTAGAGAGAGACTGAACCAAGAATAAGCTCCCTATTACAAGGGCCATTAAGATTGCACTATAAATTAAGAGTAAAATTATTGCTACTATACGATTTGAACGGTTCACCAGGTCCGTAATGTTACTCCAATTGGTTGACAGATTTTTAACGTCCTTAAAGTAATGGTGGCAAGAAAGGATGACACTGGCAAGGATCCATGCCACAAGAAGATAAATCATCGAAAGGATGGGCAAGCCTAAATATAGAGAAAGACCAAGTAAAATCAGAACTGGTAAAAATGACTGGACAGCAAATATAATCCAAAATTTCACTTTCACATAACGAGCGAAGTCAAAGGGTAAACTCTTCAGAAAATCAACATTTTCCCTCTCTAAGGACAAGGCAATTGCAGGCTGGCTGGTGATATTGTTATTGACAACTGCTATAAACATTCCTACAAAAAACAAGGGTAACCAGTATGGAGGATGAATGTCTGGAACTAACTGATAATCTCGGAGTTTGGAAACCAGACCGATCATCATGAGATAAGGAAGGAAAGCACTTGTAAAAAGCACTGTAATCACGCCAGTCCCCTGTCCCAAGAGGGAGAGGTTATAGCGCAAAGCCATACGGAAAAAGCCCTTTTTAGTAGTTGAAAGCCCCTCCTTACTGCGACGTTCTTTTACGACCTTCTCCTCACTGTTAAGTAGGATCACGTCATAAAAATGAGGAAGAACTTTCTTTTTGGTCAGGTAAAGCAAGAAAACAGTTAGAATTATCCAAGCGAGCAGACCCAGGATGGCTTCTGTTGAAAAAGGCTCCACTGCTATTTTGTAAAAGAGATGAATAGGATAAAGAAGAGGTGGAATTTCTTTAGTCTGATTACCTATACCTCTAGAAGTAGACTGAACAAAGAAGACAAATAATAAAGGTATGAGAACCCCTATCCCAATCATCACATTCGCAAAAATAGACTGATACTTTCTAAAAATCGCAGTTTGAGCCAAGAAATGCACTGCCACTACCATCACTAAAGCCAAAGAGACAAATAATAAGGCCAAAGACAGCAACATCAAAGGCAAACCCAGCCAAAAAGAAGGTGCTATCCTAATGTAGAGGACTAGAAAATAAGCTAGGATTGGTATAATTCCAGCTAGAGCTGGCAAGAGGACAGACAGACCTTTGGCAATTATAATCTCTGATTCTTTAAAAGCATAGGGCCTATACGATGCCAAGTCCTTACTCTCATAAAAGACATTGTAAAAAGCTGTTAAAGAAGTTGAAAAGACAAGCAACAGTAAAAAAGAAATCATTCCACTAAAATAAATAGGCATTTCCTCAAAAGGAAAATGAATAGCTATATTACTAAAAAAGATAAGCATCAAGAGACTAGAAAAAATGTAAGAAATTAGGACTCTAGCGGAAACATTTACTTTTTTCCCAGGATTTTTAGCTTGCTTCTTTCGTAGGTTAGCCAGATTAGCTTCTTGAGATGAATAGAGGATATTGATATCAACTAATTTTTTAATGACCTTGAGACGCATCTGAAACCTCCTCTTTTCTACCAGCAAGGTTAAGGTAGATACTTTCCAAAGACTGGTCTGGATGGTCTTTTCTCAACTCCTCCACGCTACCACAATAAATCAAATGCCCCTTTTTCAAAATAGCAATCCGATCACAGACTTGCTCGGCCACCTCTAGGACATGGGTTGAAAACAAGACCGTCTTGCCTTTTTGCGCATGCTCCTTCATCATCTGCTTCAAATCAAAGGCAGCCTGGGGATCCAAACCAGTCAAGGGTTCATCCAAAACCCAAATATCGGGATCAGACAAGAGTGCTCCGATGACAAAGACTTTCTGACGCATTCCGTGAGAAAGAGTTTCAATAACCTGATAGCGATTTTCAGCAAAATCAAAAACGTTCAATAGCCTAGCTAGACTAGTCTCCAAGTCAGAGCTAGTCAAATCATAGGATGAGGCGATCAATTCCCAAAATTCATTGGCCGTTAAACGTAAAAATAAGTCAGGCGAGTCTGCTACGTAGCCAATCTTTCGTTTAATAGCCAAGCGATTTTCCGATAACTCCTGACCGTCTACCAAAATACGACCACTGCTTGGTGAAATGATACTGACTAAGGATTTTATAGTGGTCGATTTTCCAGCACCATTATGGCCAATCAAGCCCATAATCTCTCCATTTTCAATCTGCAGATTGAGATTGCTCAAGGCCTCTTTATCACCATACAACTTACTAACATTTTGAAATTCAATCATGAGAAATCTCCTCTCTTTATCTATGTAATTTACTATCATTATAGCGCTTTCATTTTAAAAATCAACATTTTATATAAAATAGTCAAAAACTTATTATTCAGTTTTACGCAAACGTTTGAGCTAACCGATACTTTATGATAGAATAAAGAACAAGATTGACAAGTAAGAGGAAACATCATGCAAAATCAAACACTCATGCAATACTTTGAATGGTATCTGCCCCACGACGGCCAGCACTGGACGCGTCTAGCTGAAGATACTCCACACCTAGCCGATCTCGGTATCAGCCATGTCTGGATGCCACCAGCTTTTAAAGCTACCAACGAAAAAGATGTAGGCTATGGGGTCTATGACCTATTTGACCTTGGTGAGTTCAACCAGAAAGGGACTGTCCGCACCAAGTATGGTTTCAAAGAAGACTATCTTCAAGCCATTCAAGCACTAAAAGCACATGGGATCCAGCCTATGGCCGATGTGGTACTCAATCACAAGGCTGCTGCCGATCACATGGAAGCCTTTCAAGTCATCGAAGTGGATCCGGTTGACCGTACAGTCGAGCTCGGAGAACCCTTCACCATCAATGGCTGGACTAGCTTTACCTTCGATGGTCGCCAAGATACCTATAATGACTTTCACTGGCACTGGTACCACTTCACAGGTACAGACTACGATGCTAAACGCCGTAAATCAGGAATTTATCTGATTCAAGGAGACAACAAGGGCTGGGCCAACGAGGAATTGGTCGATAATGAAAATGGTAACTACGACTACCTCATGTATGCCGACCTAGACTTTAAACATCCTGAAGTCATCCAAAATATCTATGACTGGGCTGACTGGTTCATGGAAACGACTGGTGTAGCTGGTTTTCGCTTGGATGCTGTTAAACACATCGATTCCTTCTTTATGCGCAATTTCATCCGCGATATGAAGGAAAAATACGGTGAGGATTTCTATGTTTTTGGTGAATTCTGGAATCCTGACAAAGAAGCCAATCTGGACTATCTTGAAAAAACGGAAGAACGCTTTGACCTAGTCGATGTTCGTCTCCACCAGAATCTCTTTGATGCTAGCCGAGCTGGTTCTAACTACGACCTTCGTGGCATTTTCACGGATAGCTTGGTTGAACTCAAGCCCGACAAGGCTGTAACCTTTGTCGACAACCATGATACTCAAAGAGGACAAGCCCTTGAGTCAACTGTTGAAGAATGGTTCAAACCAGCAGCCTATGCACTCATTCTGCTACGCCAAAATGGACTGCCATGTGTCTTTTACGGAGACTACTATGGTATTTCAGGGCAGTATGCTCAACAAGATTTCAAAGAAGTCCTTGACCTCCTCCTAGCCATCCGAAAAGATTTGGCCTATGGAGAACAAACAGACTACTTTGATGACGCAAACTGTATCGGTTGGGTACGTTCAGGTGCTGAAAATCAATCCCCAATAGCAGTCTTGATTTCAAATGACCAAGAAAACAGCAAATCAATGTTTGTCGGCCAAGAATGGGCTAACCAAACCTTTGTAGATTTACTCGAAAACCACCAAGGTCAAGTTACAATTGATGAGGAAGGTTATGGACAATTTCCAGTCTCAACTGCTTCGGTAAGTGTCTGGGCAGCTAATACAATCTAATAGCTAATGATAATCAAGCCAGATCCAATCGGATTTGGCTTTTTGGCATTCACATAAAGACCTACCCAAATGGATAGATCTTTATTTTCTTATAATTTACCTGCTACTGCATCCAACAATTCTTGGATCTTAGCTTGGTTGCTTCCTCCTGCCATGGCCATGTCTGGTTTACCACCACCACGTCCATCGACGATTGGTGCCAATTCTTTGACAAGGTTTCCTGCATGAAGGTCTTTTGTCTTGCTTGCTACAAGGACATTGACTTTGTCACCGATAGCAGCAACAAGGACAAGAAGATCAGAGTAATCTTTTTGTTTCCAGTTATCCGCAAAGGTACGAAGAGCACCAGCATCAGATACAGATACTTGGCTAGCAATGTAACGGTGACCATTGACTTCCTGAACATCCTTGAAGATATCGCCTGCGGCTGCAGCTGCGGCTTTTTCTTTCAACTCAGCATTTTCTTTTTGCAATTGACGAAGTTGTTCTTGAAGTCCTTCTACCTTGTGAGGTACTTCCTTGACTTGAGGTGCTTTCAAGGTTGCTGCGACAGCTTTAAGAGCGTCTTCTTGTTCACGGTAGGCTTCAAAGGCTTCCTTACCAGTCACTGCCAAGATACGGCGAGTTCCTGAACCGATACCTTCTTCTTTGACAATCTTGAAGAGGCCAATTTCAGAAGTGTTGCCAACGTGGGTACCACCACAAAGCTCGATAGAGTAGTCACCGATAGTAACAACACGGACTTCCTTGCCGTATTTCTCACCAAAGAGAGCCATAGCTCCCATTTCTTTAGCAGTGTCAATATCCGTTTCAACTGTCTTCACTTCAAGAGCTTCCCAGATTTTCTCGTTGACTTGCTGCTCAATCGCACGCAATTCTTCAGCAGTTACAGCTTGGAAGTGGGTAAAGTCAAAGCGAAGGAATTCAACTTCATTAAGAGATCCTGCCTGAGTTGCATGGCTTCCAAGGATATTGTGAAGGGCAGCGTGAAGCAAGTGAGTCGCAGTGTGGTTTTTCATGACACGGTGACGACGATTTGTATCAATTGCCAAGGTATATTCTTGGTTCAAGGCAAGCGGTGCAAGAACTTCAACCGTGTGAAGTGCTTGTCCGTTTGGTGCTTTTTGAACATTGGTCACAGTAGCTACAACCTTGTCTGACCCATCCAAAATTTGTCCATGGTCAGCGACCTGTCCACCCATTTCAGCATAGAATGGAGTCTCTGCAAAGATAAGTGAGGCAGTTCCTTCTGACACAGCTTCTACTCCTGCATTGTCAGCCACGATAGCCACCAATTTAGAAGATAATTGGCTAGCATTGTAGTTGAAGACACTTTCTACAGTGATGTTTTGAAGGGTTTCATTTTGCATACCCATTGAACCACCTTTAACAGCTGACGCACGCGCGCGTTCTTGCTGTTCTTTCATGGCTGCTTCAAATCCTTCACGGTCAACAGTCATCCCAGCTTCTTCAGCGATTTCTTCAGTCAATTCAACTGGGAATCCATAAGTGTCATAAAGTTTGAATACATCTTGACCAGCAATGACAGATTGACCTTTTTCTTTCAAGTCAGCTACAATGCCTTGGGCAAAGTGTTGACCTGAGTGAAGGGTACGAGCAAATGATTCTTCTTCGCTCTTAACGATTTTTTCGATAAAGTCACGTTTTTCAAGCACTTCTGGGTAGTAGCTTTCCATGATTTTTCCAACCGTTGGAACAAGTTTGTAAAGGAAAGGCTCGTTGATACCCAATTTTTGACCATGCATAGAAGCACGACGGAGTAAACGACGAAGGACATAACCACGACCTTCATTTCCTGGAAGGGCACCATCACCGATAGCAAATGAAAGTGAACGGATGTGGTCAGCGATAACCTTAAAGCTCATGTTATCGCCATCTTGGTCATAAACCTTACCAGACAATTTCTCCACTTCACGGATGATCGGCATGAAGAGGTCCGTTTCAAAGTTGGTCTTAGCCCCTTGGATAACGGCCACCAAACGCTCCAAACCAGCGCCCGTATCAATATTCTTGTGTGGCAATTCCTTGTATTCGCTACGAGGAACAGCAGGATCTGCGTTAAATTGTGACAAAACGATGTTCCAGATTTCGATGTAACGGTCGTTTTCAATATCTTCTGCAAGCAGGCGAAGTCCAATATTTTCTGGGTCAAAGGCTTCCCCACGGTCAAAGAAAATCTCTGTATCAGGTCCAGAAGGTCCTGCACCGATTTCCCAGAAGTTGTCCTCGATTGGAATCAAGTGACTTGGGTCCACTCCTACTGCAATCCAGCGGTTGTAAGAATCTTTATCGTCTGGATAGTAGGTCATGTAAAGTTTCTCAGCTGGGAAGTCAAACCATTCTGGGCTTGTCAAAAGCTCATAAGCCCAAGTGATAGCTTCGTCACGGAAGTAATCCCCGATAGAGAAGTTCCCCAACATTTCAAACATGGTATGGTGACGTGCAGTCTTCCCTACGTTTTCAATATCGTTGGTACGGATAGCCTTTTGGGCATTGGTAATACGTGGATTTTCAGGGATAATAGTCCCGTCAAAGTATTTCTTAAGGGTTGCTACCCCAGAATTAATCCACAAAAGTGTTGGATCATTTACAGGAACCAAGCTGACTGATGGTTCTACAGAGTGACCTTTGGTCGCCCAGAAATCAAGCCACATTTGGCGTACTTGTGCACTAGATAGTTGTTTCATATTGTCTCCTTATTACTTGTTTAATTTGATTGGCTTTCCAGCATTTCCACATAGTCAATCGCGACACAGAGAGAAATGACTAGGTCTGCATAAGCGTCCTCAAGGACTGTTACGTTATAAGTAGAGGTCAGATGGAAGAGTTCTTTCCTGATTTCCGCGATCATCCAGTAGTTTGAAATTCAAATCCCAGATATTGCCCTCGATACGAAGCCCCAGATTATCAAACTCATACTTATCTCGCCAGAAGGTCAACTTCTTACGAATGACAAAACTCGAGCCATCCCGAAGCTGAATCTCAAAACGAGGAAGCAAGGTCAAGATTTCTTTACTGATCCGACTGACCTGTTCACCATTAGCATCATAGATGGTAAAGGTTTTAGGAATCTTAAAAAATGATCCCTCTACCTGATAGGCGATTTCTCCCCTGTCATCCTTGATAGCGAAGCGTTCTCCTCCAAGACGAAACTTTTGTTTGACAAGAAATGTTTTCATCAACACCTCCAAAAATCAAAAGACAAGCTCATATCACGAAGGGCGAAAAACCGCGGTACCACCTTCATTCAATGAACTTGTCATTCTCTTATTCTTATGCAATTGTATGATTGAGTAGCATGACTTCCTAGCTTAGATGGCTCGCAGCACCGCCATTTCTCTGGACTAAGACAACTGAAAATCAAATCTCAACTTTCTTATTATATCGTTTTTTTAAGCTTGCGTCAACTGGAAATCATCTTAACTAATAGTAGTGAGGTAGGAGTGAAGACCTTTTAAAAATTTAACTACTAGTTTCGAAATGTAAGTAGTAATATTTAATTTATTTCTAAAACCTTTCTATCTAGCATAGCCCTCCAGCGCTGTTTAGTATGTACCCCCTATACTGATAAGATTCCACTCAGAGTAGCTTATCTTGAACAATTTTGGGGATTTTGTGTCTTCGTCATACACTACGAGATAGTGCCCTTCATCATTCCAAAACTTGCCCAATACCTCAGCGTCTTTCAGTTCCACTTTCTGGTTCATATAGTCGCTTTTATACTCAATTTGTGGTGCATCTTTTACCCCAGCAGTAGAAAAACTACTACCAATAAAGATAAAAGCATAAAACAGCACCACAGCAATTCCCAAGAATTTAAAGATTTTATAATTTGTATTATTGTTTTCCATGTTAGTATATTCCTTTTCTTTCTGTTTTGTGTTTTCTTAAATCCAAAGGGGGAAAAATACTCCCTTATCCCACTAGATCATTAAGCTAACTTTTTCAATCACTTCTTGGATCTCATCTAGCGATACTAGAAACCATTCTTTAGGGACAAAGCTCTCTCCATTTGGTGCTATTAATTCCATATCTAACCGCTTGTCTGCAAAATAATGATGAAGAGTCGTTTCTAATTTTCGAGCGCTGAAATTTTGAACCTCAAAACTAGCTACTAAACGGACAGGAGCATAAAGATAGGTTCCTTCTCTTTCTGCATTTGCTAACCGTTTTTCAATTCGATCCTGTGTAAAACCGATTTTATAGAGATTACGGATGTTGGCAATTTGAGGATGGCTACTCAAGGATTTTACTACATAGATATATCCAGTTGTAATTCGTTCGCTTGGACTGATACCAGTCATCACATCTTCTATCAATTCTGTTACCATTCGTCCATGGCGCGTTCTATCGTGCAGATTAGATACAAAAGAGCGGAGTAAGGCCTTCTTATTTTCTGTACCATTTTCATATACGAGATGAAGTTCAGCATTAGTATAACCATTCTTATCAGTGAAGTCTTCTCCTTTAGAAACAACATAAACCATTACTCCATTATCCACATAGAACATATCAGGTTTAATTTCTTTTTCTTTTATCACATCAGACTTTCTGACTTGACGACGACCTTCACTAATTTCATCATGAACACGAGTAAATAATCCCTGATAATCTTCAAAATTTCCCATCCGTTTACGTGTTCGTGTTTTATCCCGCGCTTGAATCGTTCGTTTATAACGTGAGACATCAAATAAAGATTTCTCAGCACTATTCACTGACTCAAACAATTCATCTGATAAAATATCTGTTAAACTAGCAGGACTTGAAATAGGGGGCTCGGACTCAACTATATCTATTTTTAGTAGCCCAAATTCATCATAAGGTTCTAACTTTCGGATGCTATCAGGAGATTTTCTAATACCATTCAATCGAGAAAATAAACTGCGTTCTTTAATATTTCTAGACTTTTGTGGCTCTTGCCCATTATTTTCTCTCACCCAATCTATGATTTCTAAAAATTTCTCCACTTCGTGATCTATAACTATTTTTTTCATAGGTTTTAAAGGAGCTATTAAATGTTCAAAATCAGAATCATTAAAAATGTCATTTAAGTTTTTGAAATCATTCATTACCGCTCTCCATCTTCAGCTTCATCTGAGACAATTGTAACAAAGCATACGCAAGTCTCTGTTCGTACTTATCGTGACTTGATTTATCTGGATGACGACCATTTTCATTTAAAAATTGCTTAATTTGAGGATAAAGAATTAACAGTTCTTCTTCAGAAAACTCCATCTTCTGACCATCCATATAGTCTTGTATTAGACGCAGAGTCGGAGCATCAATTTCACGTGATATAACTTCGTAAGCTCTCTGGAAAGGATTAATCTGATCAATTAAATCAATAGATAACTCATCAATATTCACAAATTTATCTGCCATTTTTAGAAAGTCTGTTTGCCCTACTCCCTCTTTCCGTTCAGCTGATTGAACTACCGATTGACTAATAAACTGTTGACGAACTTCTTCAACTTCAGCCCCACTTAAGTCAGGATAGATTTGTTTAATGATGGCTGGAATCATCTGCTTATTAATGACTTCTGCATCCGTTCCCGCAGCAATTGCAGTTTGGATACGCGGTTCTTGCAATATACTAGCACGTAAGTCATTCAAATCATTTTCTATGATATCCTTTGTTCTCTGTGTACTAGGCTCTTTTAAGCCTTTAACGAATATTTCGGCACCAGAAGATTTCTGGTCTTCTCGGTCTTTTCGTTTGAACTTGAAATTTGGCGCTAAAACAGACTCCATCAATAGACTAGCTGTAATGGCCTTCATAACATTATTCACAGCAAAGAAAACTTCATCATCTTGAGCATCTGGTTGAGAAATGAGATTGGTAAATTGAGCGTGTGACTTATTGGAACTATCGCGTGTTACTCGACCTATAATCTGAACAATTTCTGTTAGCGACTGACGATAGCCAATCGTCAAAGCATACTCAGCATAAGGCCAGTCAAAACCTTCTTTAGCCATACCAAGTGCGATAATGATATCGAGATCATCTAAACTGGTCATTTTGTTTAGGTAATCCTGTACTTTTTCACGTCCTTCTTCTGTGACAAGGTCTGCAACTTTCAATACACGACCTGTTTCCTCAGTAACTAACCATAATCCAGTCTTAGGATCTGGAACTGCTTGCCCTAGTTCATCTAAAATTCGGTCAACTTCATCATACTTATCCTTGGTTGATTCACCTGAGTTTACATTGGGAATATGAATGATAGTTTTCTTACTCGTGTCCAGTACTTCGTGCAAGGCATCTGTGTAACGACCACGATAAAAGTTATAACCCATGGCAAAACTTTTCAGATATTTGTACCCCTCCAACTGTTCATAATAAGTATAGGATACCTTATCAAATTTTTGCTCATCTTCAGGTGCCAAAATGGGTACAGAATCTCCACGGAAATAAGACCCTGTCATAGCTACTACATGGGCTGTTGAATTGGCTAATATGTTTCTTAAGGCATTTCCTAAAACTGAATTATCATCTTGAGATACATGATGAAATTCATCGATAGCTAGAAGAACATCATTAAAATCACTATCAGCTAGCTGTTCAAAGGCAAAACGCAAGGTGGCATGCGTACAGATTAAAGCTCTATCATCAGGAGACTCTGAATGCATAAAGTCTACAAACTGTTTTACCTTACTTTTACTGCTCCCTTGTTCAGTCAAATTATTTTTGGGAAGAACTTCCCAATCCCAGTAAAAACCATAATCTGTCAATTTTGTTGAACGAAACGATTTTCCAATAGATCTTTCTGGAACAGCTATAATAGCTTTTTTCAGACCTTGAGCATGTAATTTATCAAGAGCAATAAACATCAAAGCTCTCGACTTACCAGATGCAGGAGGCGCCTTAATCAATAAGTGTTGAGAAGTTCTCTTAGCATATACCCGCTCCTGCATTTCACGCATACCAAGTGCATTATTTGATTGACTAGCACCTGTACCATTGTAATTAATTTCAAATATATTTGAGGTCATTTCGCTTCCTTTTCTGTCATTTCTTTATACAGGTTCAATAAGACACTGAGCCTTTCTTCATCTGATTCAAAAGGCTTTTGCTGGTAGGCACGTTCTACGATACCATCAATTTTTTCATGTGCTTGACGAAGACGTTCGTTCATCGGTTTATTGGCTCCACCGTACAATTCAGCCAAGGTTCCACCTTCTTCTTCTCGAACATCTAGCATTTCAAAAACAGCTTCTTCAAGCATATTTTTCCGACTATCTGAAAGTTCTGGGATTGGGAATGTATTATAAACCAGTCCAGCTGAATAACTATATCGAGTTTCTAATTTCCCACCGATCGCTTGAAACCATTTTATATGCATTTTAGAAACAAGACATCCAAGTAGCCAAATTGGAGTATCATACACAATATAGCAACGATTTGAAATAATTGTATCGTCTCCCACAAATCCCATTGGTATATAATCTCTATCTTCTGAAGTAACAGCAGGAACTAACAGTTGAAACTTCCCTTCTATTTTCCCCTTAGAAAACATATCATCCCATTCACCACGTTGAACAAATTTCCATGGTGTGGATGCAGTTTCTCTTGTTCCAGCAGCCTTAGAATTCAGGCGTTCTTGCCTTACATTTTCAAATAATTGATGGAATTCCTGGATCTTATCTAATTTAGTATATTCATCTTGATCAATCCAAATAGTATATCTAAAATTTCCATTGATATACTCATCTGCTCCAATATACTTTTTAAAATACACTTCAGTTTCAGGATATCTTTGAACTAATTGATTTTTATCATCATTTGTCAGTATTAGATATTTACTTCTTGGCATATTCCCAAAGACTATTTTTGGAAAATTATTTAACTTCTCTGAATCATTGTGATTAGATACAATAATATCATCTGCAAAAGCTAGATAGGGATTTATATTCTTTCCATAACTCTCTCCCTTATCACTATATATAATTCTTTTCTTATCATTTTTATTTGAAAATCCAATGATAGTAACTGTAACCCCTGCATTATGGGCCGCGCTATTATTCCATTTAAACGATTGATATGCAAAGGAAATTTGGCCATATTGTAGAAGAACACTCCACAAAATTGAAACTTGCTCACCTTGATTTATTGAATTTGTTGTTACAAAAGCATATTGAGCATTTTTACCATAAATAAGGTGAGTTGCCTTATAAAACCATCCCGAAATATAATCTAATTTTTTAGAAGAAATTTCTGAACAAATCACATTTTCTAGTTCCTTCTTTTGTTCCAAGGTCATTTTTTTAGAGCCTATATACGGCGGATTCCCAAATATATAAACTTCATCATCTGCCTTAGCATTCAAAACAGTTGTCCAGTCAATTCTTAGGGCATTCCCACAAACGATATTCCCAGCTTCTCTTAAGGGGAGTAGCCTTGGATGGACATCAGCAAGTGCTTCTTCCATCTCCACATTCATCTGGTGTTCCGCTATATACAAGGATAACCTTGCTACTTCATGAGCGAAATCATCCAATTCAATTCCTGAAAATTGGGATAGAGAAATCTTAGATGCATCAGCAATCAATTCTCCTTGATAAACAGCTTTTTCATTTAAGGATTCACGAATTTCACGCTGTTTGATTAAGATATTAATTTCTAAACGACGAAGTTCTTTATAAGTAATGATGAGGAAATTTCCAGAACCACAAGCAGGGTCTAAAAACTTGATAGAGGCCATACGAGTGAGCAACTCTTCTAACTTAGGTAAGATTTGTCGCAATTCCTTGCGACGATGTTCCTCGCTAAAGTCACCACCTCCTATATAGTAGTCAGCTCGTTCTTCTAATTCCGTAAATGCTGCTCGTAAATTATCTAAAAACAGTGGTTTGATGACCTTCATAATATTGGGCACGCTAGTATAGTGCATACCCGATGTTGATCTTGCTTCTGCATTTGCCACGGTTTGAATCATGGAGCCCAAAATATCTGGATTGATTTCATTCCAGTTTAGCAATTCCCCTGCTTCAATGAGTAATTGACGAGTTCTTTTATTGAAAATAAGGTCATGATGTGGCTCTGAAAAAAGCTTACCATTTACATAGGGAAAATCTGATAACCACGACTCCAAATCCTGACGACTAAATTCAGGCATATCTAAAACAGTAAATAGTTTTCTAACACACTCATTCAAGTCAGAACCATCTTCAGATGTCCTCATCTTAATAACATTTGTGAAAGCTCCCTTGGAGATGATATTTGTATCTTCTGCAAATAGTAGAAAAAGAACACGAATCAAAAATAGATTAAATGATTTACCGTCAGTTTCAGTAATGGCAAGTTCAGGATTGATAGAAATTAGTTCATCATAAAGTTTGGTGAAACGCTCTGCCGCTTTTACATCAGCAGGGTTTTCCTTATCATAATCAATCTTTTCAATACCATTCCAAGGTAAGAAGAAATCACAATGGGCTGGTAAATCATTAAAAGAAATTGCTAGAGTCAGTCCTGTCTGTGTATCCTTTGCATATAATTCTTGAAAATCTGTTGTAATAATAAATCGAGATTTACGAACCTGACCATCCAACTCTTTATCAATCTCAGTCAGAGCAAGTAATGGCTGATTTTCAACTTTACGAAAATACAATCTGTTTTTTATTATAAAATCATCAGATGCCACTTTACTTGCTCTTGTTATGGTCGTTTTAGTAATGTCAAACAATGAAACAAAATCAATAATGAATGTCGATTTATTAAGATTCTCTACTAAAACCTTGGTTCTATCCTCAATCTCAGTGATATTTAATAACTTTTTAGCCATTAGATACCTCCAAGAAACGCAAAAAGCCTACTGGATTTTCAGTAGGTTTCAATCTATATTTTTTGCATTTTTTTATTAGGTTATATATATATATATATATATATGCATTTGCGTAGTCTGACTCATTTTGAACTCCTTTGGAATTAAATTTTCAGAGATGCTGTAAACAATACTAATAACTCTCACCCTAAAACTATTATACCATGATTTCTATTTTTTCTAAAAAACGAACCAGCTGACTGATTCGTTTTCATCCGTTTAGCTCCTACTTCCGATACATTTTAAATTGTAGGAAGAGGTCGCTGTATTTGCCTGTCCATTTATGGTTAAATTTCTCGTAAACTTCTAGGTGTTTCATGGTTTCAGCATCTGGATAGAAGGCCTTGTCTTCTTTTTTCTCCTCTGGGAGCAGTTCCTTAGCTGGTAGGTTTGGAGTTGAATAGCCGACATACTCTGCATTTTTGAGAGCATTTTCAGGTTTCAACATAAAATTGATAAAGGCATAGGCGGCATCTTGGTTTTTCACGGTTTTTGGAATGACCATATTGTCAAACCAAAGGTTGCTGGCCTCAGTCGGTACCACATAGCGTAGGTTTTCATTTTTTTCTAGCATTTGGCTGGCTTCACCAGAGAAGGTCACTCCGATAGCAGCGTTATTCTGAATCATGTAACCCTTCATCTCGTCGGCAACGATGGCCTTGATATTTGGAGTCAATTTATAGAGCTTATCCACTGTTTCTTCCAACTGCTGGGTATCCTTGGAGTTGAGGCTGTAGCCGAGGGAGTTGAGACCCAGTCCCAATACCTCACGCGCCCCATCAAAGAGCATGATAGAGTTCTTATACTCTGGTTTCCAGAGGTCGTCCCAATGCTCAGGAGCCTCATCTACCATGGTTTCATTGTAGACAATTCCTAAGGTTCCCCAGAAGTAAGGGATAGAGAATTTATTGCCTGGGTCAAAGGACTGGTTGAGAAACTCTGGTCCGATATTTTCAAGACCTTCAAGTTTTGAATAATCAAGCGGTACCAAGAGGTCTTCGTCCTTCATCTTGTTAATCATGTATTCACTAGGAATGGCAATATCGTAGGTCGTTCCACCCTGCTTGATCTTGGTATACATGGCTTCATTGGAGTCAAAAGTCTCGTACTGGACTTGGATTCCTGTTTCTTCTGTGAACTGAGTCAAGAGTTCAGGATCTATATAGTCCCCCCAGTTGTAGATAACCAGTTTTTGACTATCTCGGCTATTGATTTTACTATCTAAATGCGTCGCAATTCCCCACAAGACGAGGATAATGGCTACAATTCCTGCTAAAAATGAATAGAGTTTTTTCATGCTTGCTCCTCCTTCTCACGTGAGATAAAGTAATATCCAACAACTAGGATAATACTAAAGAGAAAGACGAGGGCAGACAGGGCATTGATTTCTAAGGAAATCCCCTTGCGAGCACGAGAGTAAATCTCGACTGATAGGGTTGAAAAGCCATTTCCCGTTACAAAGAAGGTCACAGCAAAGTCATCTAGCGAATAAGTGAAGGCCATGAAATAACCTGCAATGATAGACGGAGTCAGGTAAGGAAGCATAATTTCCTTGAACATCTGAAATTGACTAGCTCCCAAGTCATAGGCCGCATGAATCATGTCACCGTTCATTTCCTTGAGTCGAGGCAAGACCATCAAGACCACGATAGGAATGGAGAAGGCCACGTGACTAGATAGAACGGTCAAAAAGCCAAGTGAAAACTTGAGTTGGGTAAAGAGAATCAAGAAGCTGGCACCAATCATAACATCAGGCGCAACCATGAGGATATTATTGAGTGAAAGAAAGGCTTCTTGGTATCTCTTGCGAGACTGGTAAATGTAAATAGCTCCAAAAGTCCCGATAATGGTCGCTATCAAGGCTGACAGAAAGGCCAAGAAAAAGGTCTGAGTCACAATCAACATAAGGCGACCATCGCCAAACATGGTTTTAAAATGGCTCAAGCTGAAGCCTGTAAAGCTATTCATGTCGTTTCCTGCATTAAAGGCGTAACCAATCAAGTAAAAAATCGGCAGGTAGAGGACAAGAAAGACCAGTCCCAGATAAAGATTGGCAAATTTTTTCATCGTTCTCTCCTTTCCTTGGTCACCCACATGGTGATGAACATGGTCAAGATGAGAATTACACCGATGGTTGAACCCATACCGTAGTTGTCATTTGTCAGGAAGTTTTGCTCAATGGCTGTCCCCAAGGTGATAACGCGGTTCCCACCAATCAAACGGGTCAGCATGAAGAGACTCAAACTTGGAATAAAGACAGACTGAACCCCACTTCTCACACCGTTCATCGATAGAGGAAAGATGACATGACGGAAGGTCTCCCACTTGGTCGCCCCCAAGTCATAGCTGGCATTGATAAGATTGTTATCCATATCATCCAAGACATTGAAAATGGGCAAAATCATAAAGGGAAGCTCAATGTAGCTTGCGACAAAGATAAAGGAGAAATCGGTAAAGAGCAACTGTTGCGAACCGATTCCGATAAATTCCAAGAATTGGTTAATAGATCCATTCTGACCAAAAATTCCGATAAAGGCATAGGCCTTAAGGAGTAGGTTGATCCAAGTTGGCAGGATAATCAGCATGAGCCAGAGTTGACGGTGCTTAAGACGGGTTAAGAAGAGGGCCGTTGGATAGCTGATAAGCAAGGTCACAAAGGTCACAATCCCTGCATAAAGTACAGAGTTAAAACTCATTTTGAGATAGGTTAAGTTTTGTGATGCAAAGTAGGATTTATAGTTTTCTAAACTAAACTGGCCTTCAATGTTGAAAAAGGATTGACCAAAAATCAAGACCAAGGGTGCCAATACAAAGAGGGCAATCCAGAGCATGTAGGGCACTACAAAGAGTTTAGAGCTTGTTTTCTTCATCTCTTTCCTCCTCGATCGCGTTAATCAGACCTGCTTCTTGCTCTTCGATTTCTACGTATTCTTCGATACGAGCATCGAACTCTTCTTCGGTTTCGTTGAGACGCATGATGTGGATGTCTTCTGGTTCAAAGTCCAGACCGATTTCCTCACCAACGATGGCCTTACGAGTTGAGTGGATCATCCATTCATTGCCAAGTTCGTCGTAGGCGATAATCTCATAGTGAACCCCACGGAAAAGCTGGGTATCGACCTTAACTTGGAGCTTACCTTCTTCAGGAAGAGTAATGCGCAAGTCCTCTGGACGAATCACGACTTCGACTGGCTCGTTTGGCTTCATCCCACCATCGACCGCTTCGAAGCGTTTGCCGTTAAACTCAACCAAGTAGTCCTCAATCATGGTTCCTGGCAAGATATTTGACTCACCGATAAAGGTGGCAACAAAGTGGTTGATTGGCTCATCATAGATGTCCACAGGTGTTCCTGACTGGACAATCTCGCCATCATTCATAACAAAAATCCAGTCACTCATGGCGAGGGCTTCTTCCTGATCGTGAGTAACAAAAACAAAGGTGATTCCCAATCGTTGTTGTAGTTCACGCAGTTCGTACTGCATGTCTGTTCTTAATTTCAAGTCCAACGCTGACAAAGGCTCATCCAACAAAACCACACGGGGTTGGTTGATGATGGCACGGGCAATAGCCACACGCTGGCGTTGTCCTCCAGAAAGTTTACGGATGGAACGTTTTTCGTAACCTTCCAACTGAACCATCTTGAGAACTTCCGCTACGCGTTTCTCGATTTCTTTCTTGTCAATCTTGCGCAAGCGGAGCGGAAAGGCAACATTTTCAAACACATTCATATGTGGAAACAAGGCATAGGATTGGAAGACCGTATGGACGTCTCGCTTGTTGGTTGGAATGTCGTTGATACGAACACCGTCCAGCAAAATATCTCCAGTCGTAGCATCTAGTAAACCTGCAATGATGTTAAGGATGGTTGATTTCCCTGAACCAGATGCGCCTAAAAGGGTGTAGAATTTCCCTTCTTCCAACTCAAAGTTAATATCTTTGAGAACCTTGGTGTTGCTGTCTTCAAAAACCTTAGAAACGTTTTTGAATTCAATAATTGGTTTTTTCAATTGTCATTTATTCCTTCTTTTTCATAGATTAACAGATCAGGGCTCTGTCAGGCCGCTACCACCTCGTGTAGGAGATTGAACTGCCTACATTCTTCTGCACTGACGATAGGCTTTCACCCCCTTTCCATGACATAGCAGCAGCTTTTTAGCCAAAGCTTCCTACTTGCTTTCACCTAAAATACGGACTTCCCTCTCAAGGGTGACACCTGAGTGTTCCTTGACTTTTTCAATCACAGACTCAATCAAGTCCTCGTAGTCTTTAGCCGTTCCATCAGCGACATTGATCATAAAACCTGCGTGTTTTTCTGAGACTTCTACTCCACCAATACGATAGCCTTTCAAGCCAGCTTCAGAAATTAACTGACCTGCAAAATGCCCTACTGGACGCTTAAAGACCGAACCACAAGATGGATATTCTAAAGGTTGCTTGAGTTCACGTAGATGCGTCAAGCGATCCATTTCTTGCTTGATAACCGGATGGCTTCCTGGGGCTAGGGCAAATTTAGCTGATAAGACAACTGCACCAGACTCCTGAATGGCTGAATGGCGGTAACCAAAAGCCAAGTCCTTGACAGATAGGGTCTCGATTTCTCCATCCTTGGTCAAAATTTTACAAGACTGTAAGATGTGGGCAATCTCACCACCATAGGCACCCGCATTCATAAAGACAGCACCACCGACACTTCCAGGAATACCACAAGCAAACTCAAAACCAGTCAAACTATGACGGAGGGCAATGCGAGTTGTTTCAATCAAGTTAGCACCAGCCTCAGCTTCGATGGTATAGCCATCAACGGAAACATGATTGAGCTTGTCACACAAGATAACAAATCCACGAATCCCACCATCACGAACAATGATGTTGCTAGCATTTCCCAGCACCATCCAAGGGATATTTTCTTGATTGGCAAATTTGACAACGCGCGCCAACTCAAAACGATTTCGTGGAAAGACCAAATAATCGGCCTCTCCACCTACTTTTGTATAACTATAGCTATGCAAGGGTTCTTTGAAACGGATATCAATCCCTTCTAAGATTTCAAGCATGTTTTCTTTTACTGACATGACACTCTTCCTTTTACAAAATTCATTCCATTATACCATTTTTAAGACCATTTGACGACCCTAAAAAAATCTTGGGCTTATTTTAAACAAAAAAAGAGGTTTCCCCCTTTTTCTTATGATTTTTTGCAAAAGATAGCCTTGGTTCCATAGGCAACTAGGATCAGTTCAACTAGTAGAATGACTTCAACTAAGACTGGACTTGTAAGCCAGCCAACTTGGGCTAGAGATGGTGCCAGGTCAAAGAAGGCATGTAGGCCATAGGCTGCTAGGAGATAAATCCATTTCTTCTGGCGAACAGCTTGGTAAACCCAAACAGTCAAAAGCAATTGGAAACCTAGAGCCAGAATCCGTTCAAAACCAAGCAAATAAATCTGCCAGACAGAAAGTGACTGAATGGTTTTTAACATATTTTCAGACAGCAATTGCATGACCTGTGGATTCTGAGTTTGAACTGCTGAGAGAACGATGTAGAGATTAATCAAACTAGTAAGACCTAGGAAAATCAACTCCAAGCCACCATGCCCCAATCCATAAGCCAAGGCATCTGCCTTTTCCAAACTTCTCTTTTTCTCCAACCATTTGAAGAAAATAAGACGAGCAGTTTCCTCAAAAAAGGCTGCCATGGCTAGGCCATAGATGATATAGACAAGCGGATGGTCTCGCAAGAGGGCAATACTACCGTCTTTTTGAGGATGTAAAACCAAGATATGCACCAGTTTTTCTAAAATCTGTGAAGAGACAAAGAAAGCAATAGCACCCAAGCCCAAGACAGCTAGATTAATCTGGTATTTCTTTTTGGCATACCAAATGCTCCCTATCAAGAAAGCCAGCAACAGCACCATGGTAATGATAATATGAATGGTCATTTTCGTCTCCTATTCTGCCTTTTCAATATCTTTTTTCATCTCATCAACATTGAACTTAGCAAACAAGTATTGACGGTCTTGGACTGGAAAACGCTGGTCCAACTGGTCAACTGCTCCTACCTCGATAATGCCTTCCTTGATGACAAAGTTCATGACATGTCCACCGAAGGTCAAATCATCTGAAATGAAGTGCAGATGGTAGCCTGCCACACTGACCCCATGGAAAATCTCTGGCGTCCAGAAACCAACAATGGTCCCCGCCACATTGTCACGACTATATTCCGGTTGATGGGTTGCGACCTCAGCAAACTTGGTATCTGGTGTCGACTTGGGAATCATGCGCACATGCATATGTGAAAATTCGCCACGAATCTTAATTGAGCGGAAAAGATTTTCCCCATCATAATAAGACTCAATTCGTTCTTCCAATTCCTTGTCCGTCATCTCAAAGCGTTGGCGGAAAATGACCTCTGCCTGATGCGGTACCACTGCTGCGTAAGGAATAAGAGCATCTGGTGACACTTCTACAATTTCCGGTTGCTCTCCTGAGCCTTTGGCCTGATAGGCCTTGCCATCCAAGATAATCAATTCCCCATCAATGGAATCCAAGGTTCCCAAACCAAGGTCACCATGCTCTAGCAATTCTCCTACTGTCATGGTACCACCATAAAGGCCTGCCATCAAGGCTCCAAGGGTATTGTATTGAAATAATTTCACTGGTTCCTGCACGTTCTTATCCATTCACTTTCTTATCTGTTATTCTATAAATGTTACTCCTAAGTATACCACATTTGCCCCTAGATGTGAACGAGAGAAACACCCTAGACATTGCCAAGAAGGAAAAAAAAAGGTACAATGTAACAAAATCAAGGGAGGTTTGGAATGAAGAAACAAAGCAAGTACCAAGAGGTCGTTTCCTTTCTAAAAAATGGTATCGAGTCTGGACGATTTTCGACGGGAAGCCGCCTGCCTTCTATCCGTCAACTGAGCCTTGACTTCCACTGTAGCAAGGATACCATTCAACGAGCCCTGCTGGAATTACGGCACGAACAATACCTCTATGCCAAGCCCCAGAGTGGTTACTATGTCCTAGAACAAGGGCAACACCAGGATCTAGAAATCGAAGTCACTGACGAACATGCCAGTGCCTATGACGATTTCCGACTCTGTATCAATGAAACCTTGATTGGTCGGGAAAACTACCTCTTCAACTACTATGACAACCAAGAAGGATTAGAAGACTTAAGACAATCCATTCATAAACTCCTCTTTGACCAAGCTCTCTACTGCAAGGCAGACCAGTTGATATTGACTTCTGGAACCCAGCAAGCCTTGTTTATCCTTTCTCAAATTTCCTTTCCTAGCCAAGCCAAGGAAATCTTGGTGGAACAGCCGACCTACCATCGGATGAATCGCCTCTTGATTGCTCAAGGTCTGGACTATCAAACGATTGAACGAGGCATTGATGGGATTGACTTGGAGGAGCTGGAAGGCCACTTCAAAACAGGAAAAATTAAGTTTTTCTATACAATTCCTCGTTTTCACTATCCTCTGGGGCATTCCTATTCAGAGCAGGACAAACGGACTATTCTTGACTTAGCTGCCAAGTATGGTGTCTATATCGTAGAGGACGACTATCTGGGGGATTTGGACTCTAAAAAGGGCCAGACCTTCCACTATCTAGATACAGAGGAGCGCGTCATTTACATAAAGTCCTTCTCAACCAGCCTCTTTCCAGCCCTGCGGATAACAGCACTCATCCTTCCAAATGCTATCAAAGAAGCCTTTGTGGCCTATAAAAATATCCTAGACTACGACAGCAACCTTATCATGCAAAAGGCCCTGTCACTCTATATTGACAGTCAACTGTTTGAGAAAAACCGTCTAGCTCGCTTGTCCAATCAGGAAGACTACCAAAAACAAATCGAGGAAAGACTAGCTAACACTCCTTGTCCCCTTCCTCATTATCCCCTACACGATGGTTTATTGCTAGACCTGAGACAGTATTCTAAAATCGCCAGCCTCAAACACAGTCAGCTGAAATTGGACTTCTTTGAAGAGGCATACTTGGATGCCTGCCCTTATCAATTTGCCAAGGTTGCCCTAGACAATCTAAAAAAAGTTTTAGACTATTTAAAAGCAGAATTGGATTGACTTCCAACTCTGCTTTTTTCTTATACTCTTCGAAAATCAAATTCAAACCACGTCAGCGTCGCCTTACCGTACTCAAGTACAGCTTGCGGCTAGCTTCCTAGTTTGCTCTTTGATTTTCATTGAGTATTATTCTTCAACTTCTGTTAAGGTTGCCGCTTTTTCAAGATATTTTTGGTAGGTACCGTCATCCTTGAGTTTTTGGATGACCTTGTCCACTACTTCTTTCAAATCAGCACTATTTTTTCTAAGGGCAACTGCATTAGCTTCGCCGTCCTTCATCTTCAAGCTGACAGTTGCGACAGCTAGGTCAGCGTTTTGAGCAGCATAGCTAAGAGCAACAGGCTCATCCATGTGAACAGCATCAACTTTTCCAGCCTGCAATTCATTGACTGCTTCACCCATATTGGTTAGGGAAGTCAATTGCGCTTTTGGCAATTGTTCCTTGACCATAGCTTCTGGAACAGTCCCTTTTTGGGCTGCAATATTAGCACTTTCAAGGCTAGTTAAATCCTTGTATTTTTCTACATCAGCCTTACGAACCAAGAAACTAATCTTGTTTTCATAGTAAGGGATTGAAAAATCAAAGACTTCTTTTCTCTCGTCAGTAGCGCTAATTCCTGCGACCGCTAGGTCAGACTTACCAGTTTGAAGACTAGTCAAGACATTATCAAAACTCATGCTTGAAATTTCCAACTTCACCCCAAGTTCATCAGCGATAGCCTGAGCCATGTCAATATCCGCACCAACTACCTGATTTTTCCCGTCAACTAAGGATTGGAATTCAAAGGGTGCATAGTCTGGACTGGTCGCCACAACTAATTTCCCCTTTTGCTTGATGGCCTCAACAGCTGACTGAGAACCGTTAGAATCCGACTGGCAAGCCACTAAGAAGAAACTTGCAAGAAAGCTACATAAAACAAATATCCATTTTTTTGATTTCATAAATAAACAACCTCTCTGTTAATTTTGTATAATTATAACGCTATCCAAGTTGCTTGTCAAGTGTTTTTTGAATTTTTATCTTAAAAATATTTTTTTCATTCAACAAAAGGAGCTATCAATTGATTTCAAGCTCCTTTTTATACAGAATGAATCTATTTTATAGTTCGACAATCTTACCTGTTTCAAAGTAAACAACCCATTCACAGATATTCTTGGCATAGTCTCCAATACGTTCCAAGAAGGCAATCACTTGGAAATAATCACGACCTGTAACAATGGCATCAGGATTTTTCTTGATTTCTTCTGTAGCCAAGTCACGAATGCTATCAAAGTAATGGTTGATTTTTTCATCCATTGCTGCTACTTCATAGGCCTGATCTACTGAACCATTGAGATAGAGTTCAAGGGCTGCTTCGACGAAGTTCTTGACATCGCGACCCATTCTCTTTATTTCTTCTTCAACAGCTGGGATGCGTTGCTCCCCCTTCATACGAATTGCCGCCTTGGCAATGGAAACGGCATGGTCACCCATACGTTCCAAGTCAGATACAGCCTTCAAGACTGTCAAAACAGTACGCAAGTCCTGAGAAACCGGTTGTTGAAGGGCAATCATTTCAAATGATTTCTTTTCCAATTTCACTTCGTATTCGTTTACTTCTGCATCGTCTTCGATGACTTCCTTGGCCAAATCACGGTCATGCGTAACAAAGGCACGCACTGTACGATTGATTTGGGATAGCACTTCTTGTCCCATGGCATAGAACTGGTTGTGCAATTTCTCCAAATCTTCTTCAAATTGAGAACGTAACATCATTTATCTCCTTATCCAAATTTTCCTGAAATATAGTCTTCTGTTTCCTTGTGTTGTGGGTTGAGGAACATCTTCTTGGTATCGTTAAACTCAATCAAATCTCCATCTAGGAAAAATCCTGTCTTGTCAGAAATACGAGAGGCTTGTTGCATAGAACGCGTAACCAAGAGCATGGTATATTTATCTTTTAGACCATACAAGGTTTCCTCAATCTTACCAGCTGAGATAGGGTCCAAGGCTGAAGTCGGTTCATCCAAGAGAATGATTTTAGGACTAGTTGCCAAAACACGGGCAACGCAAACACGTTGCTGTTGGCCACCTGAAAGTCCGATAGCTGAATCATGCAGGCGATCCTTGACCTCATCCCAGATAGAAGCCCGTTGCAAGGCTTTTTCTACCGCCTCGTCCAGAACCTGCTTGTCCTTAACTCCATTGATACGAAGCCCGTAAACAACATTTTCGTAGATAGACATAGGGAAGGGGTTGGGCTGTTGGAAAACCATACCGATTTCCTTCCTCAATTCAACTGTATCTGTACGTGGGCTGTAAATGTTGTGACCATTATAAACCACCGAACCAGTTGTGGTCACCTCTGGATTAAGATCTCCCATGCGGTTGATTGCCTTGAGGAGGGTTGATTTCCCTGATCCAGATGGACCAATCAAGGCTGTAATTTCCTTAGGTTGGAAAGATAGGGAAACACTATTCAAGGCCTTTTTTTGATTGTAGTAAACGGACAGGTCTGACACCTGTAAAATCGCTTCTGTCATACTGTTTCCTTTCTATCCAAAGTGTCCAGTTACGTAGTCATTGGTTGACTGTAGTTTAGCATTTTGGAAAATATTAGAGGTCTTATCGTACTCGATCAAGTCACCCAAGTAGAAAAATCCTGTGTAGTCACTAGCACGCGCAGCCTGCTGCATACTGTGGGTCACGATGATGATGGTAAAGTCCTTTTTCAATTCCAACATAGTTTCTTCCAGTTGGGCTGTCGCAATTGGATCCAAGGCTGACGCTGGTTCATCCATCAAAAGGATATCTGGTTTGACAGAGATGGCACGAGCGATACAGAGACGTTGCTGCTGACCACCTGACAGGGTCAAGGCGGACTTGTGCAAATCGTCTTTGACCTGATCCCAAAGGGCAGCTTGACGAAGAGAGGTTTCCACAATTTCATCCAAGACTTGCTTGTCCTTAACCCCTGCACGTTCATGGGCAAAAGTGATATTGCGGTAGATAGACTTAGCAAAAGGATTTGGTCGTTGGAAGACCATTCCGATGTGTTTACGCATCTCGTAGACATTGATTTCTGGACGGTTGACATCAATCCCTTGGTAGAGGATTTGACCTGTTACCTTGGCAATATCAATGGTATCATTCATACGGTTGAGACTGCGGAGGTAGGTTGATTTCCCTGATCCAGATGGGCCAATTAAGGCTGTAATTTTATTTTTTTCAAATTGCATATCGATGCCCTTGATGGATTCATTTTTACCGTAGTAAACATGTAAATCCTTAGTAGAGAGGGCCACTTTCTCTTCAGGAAAGGTGATGATATGCTTTTCATCCCAATTATATTTTGACATGGCTTCTCCTTTAGGCAGCAGTTAATTTCTTATGTAGGTAGCTTCCGAGTTTACGGGCTCCAAAGTTAAAGATAAGGATAAAGATGAGGAGCACGGCCGCAGAACCTGCTGATACGATGGTTCCATCTGGAATGGTTCCTTCGCTATTGACTTTCCAGATGTGGACAGCCAAGGTTTCTGCTTGACGGAAGATAGAGATTGGGCTGGTCACACTGAGAATGTTCCAGTTAGACCAGTCAAGAGCTGGAGCGGATTGTCCTGCTGTGTAAATCAAAGCAGCAGCCTCACCAAAGATACGACCAGAGGCCAAGACAACCCCCGTTACAATCCCTGGAAGGGCTTCTGGAATGACCACATGGACTACAGTCTCCCAACGAGAAATCCCAAGGGCTAGGCCAGCTTCACGTTGCGTGTGGTGAACGTGTTTTAAGCTGTCCTCAACATTACGAGTCATCTGAGGCAGGTTAAAGACGGTCAAGGCCAAGGCACCAGAAATGATTGAAAATCCATACTCAAACTGAACTACAAAGATCAAGTAACCAAAGAGACCTACAACCACTGATGGCAATGATGACAAGATTTCAATACAGGTTCTGACAAAATTGGTCACAGGACCTTTTTTGGCATATTCAGCGAGGAAAATCCCAGCACCCATAGATAAAGGCACAGAGATAATCAAGGTGATGACCAGAAGGAAGAAGGAATTATAGAGCTGAATTCCAATTCCTCCGCCTGCTTGGTAGGAAGATGATTTGCCGGTCAAGAAAGACCAAGAGATGTGGGGCAAACCACGAACCAAGATATAAAGAATCAAGGATGCCAAGATGGCCACAATAATCCCTGCAATCGAGTAGAGGACAGCTGTTGCAATTTTATCTAATTTCTTAGCGTGCATAGTTTTTCTTTCCTCTTTCTTTCGTAATCAATTTAATCACACTGTTGAAGGCCAAACTCATCAAGAGCAAGACTAAGGCCAGTGACCAGAGAACGTTATTGTCAACGGTTCCCATAACGGTATTTCCGATACCCATGGTCAAAACAGAGGTCAAGGTCGCAGCAGGTGTTGTTAGTGAAGTTGGGACAACAGCTGAGTTTCCGACCACCATCTGAATGGCTAAGGCTTCACCAAAGGCACGCGCCATCCCAAAGACCACTGCTGTGAAAATCCCTGAACGCGCAGCCTTCAAGGTCACGCGCCAGATGGTTTGCCAGCGAGTGGCTCCCATAGCCAAACTAGCTTCGCGGTAGTGACGAGGCACCGCACGCAAGCTATCGGTTGTCATAAAGGTTACCGTCGGTAAGATCATGACAAAGAGAACGAAAATTCCTGACAAAATCCCAAAACCAGTACCACCAAAGACACTACGGACAAAGGGAACTACGACCTGCAAACCGATAAATCCATACACGACGGAAGGAATTCCGACTAGCAATTCAATGGCTGGTTGCAAGATTCTAGCACCTTTTGGTGAGACTTCAGTCATAAAGACTGCCGCACCAATGGCAAAAGGAGTTGCGATAAGGGCTGATAGGATTGTGACAATGAAGGAACCCAAAATCATGGGAAGGGCACCAAATTGTTTACCTGAAGGATTCCAAGTTTGTCCAAAAAGGAAATCAAAGATGTTAACCCCATTGACAAAGAAGGTCGACAAGCCTTTTTGGGCTACGAAAATCAAAATCATAGCCACGATGATGACAATCAAAGACAGACAGGCAAAGGTCAATCCTTTTCCTAATTTCTCTAGACGAGAGTTCTTTGAGGGAGAAAGTAATTTTTTAGCTAATTCTTCTTGATTCATTATTGACTCCCTTCTAGTGCTGTCACCGTTCCTACAGCATCTTTTTCAACCTTCATTTCCTTGACAGAAATATAGCCCATTCCCTTAACGATTCCACTTTGCGCTTCATCTGAGAGGACAAAGTTAAGAAATTCTGCCACCAATTCATTCGGTTGGCCTAGTGTATACATGTGTTCATAAGACCACAAAGGCCAGTTATTGGTTGTAACATTTTCTGCAATCGGCTCATAGCCATTCAACTTCATGCGTTTCACCGAGTCATCCACATATGCAAAGGCTAGGTAAGAAATGGCTCCTGGTGTCTGGGAAACAATGTTTTTGACCATCCCGTTTGAATCCTGTTCTTGACTCTGCACGGCAGATTGACCATCCATGACAACACTATCAAAGGTTGCACGTGAACCAGAACTTGCCGCGCGGTTGATAATGGAAATGACTAGGTCTTTCCCACCGATTTCTTTCCAGTTGGTTACTTGACCTGTGAAGATGCTACGAAGTTGTTCTGTTGTCAGATTTTCAACGTCAACTTCTTTGTTCACAATCACCGCCAATCCTGCTACCGCAACCTTGTGATCCACTAGGGCTGAAGCGTTGATACCGTCTTTTTCCTCGGCAAATACGTCTGAATTTCCTACATCAACGGCTCCAGATTGAACCTGAGACAGACCTGTACCAGATCCTCCACCTTGAACGTTAACTGTTTTTCCAATGTGCATAGAGCCAAATTCATCTGCTGCTGCTTCGACCAAGGGCTGAAGAGCCGTTGAGCCAACAGCTGTCATGGATTCTCCACGATCAATCCAGCTAGCACATCCCGCCAAAGAACCTGCTAGCAAAAGAGCCGCAAGGGATAGAGCGAGTTTTTTCCTTTTTTTCACTGTTTTTCTCCTTGAAAATAATGGTGAATGCTATGAATTTTTTCAACTATTTAGTTATGTTTTTCTTTTTTAAAATTGGGATCCAACTGAAGTTACTAGCTTAATTTTACTAGAAATTTGCTCAGCTACCTTCTCAACAAATTTTGACTTAAAATAAAAGACAATTTGAAAAAATCCATACTTCCACTATAACATAGACAAGCTACTTTGACTAGCATTTTCACTTGAATCTGAGGCCTTTTGGAAAATAATTTTTCAAAACATTTCCAGTCACCTTAGCAAAGCCCAAACCATTGCCTTGAACCAAAACTTGGTACCAACCATTTGGCAGACTTTCCGCCAGCTGGACAGTCTCTCCAGCCGCATACTTTACAAACTCTTCTTGGTCAATTTCAACCGACTGTTTGACCTGACTTGGTTTCAAGGCTAGACCAAGAGCAAAACTAGGTTCAAAGCGTTTCTTCTTGAAGGTTCCCAGATGCAGTCCATTGCGAGCAATCTTGAGTTTCCCTAAATCTGGCAAGAGTTCTGGCAAGAGATAGAGTTGATCCCCAAAAGTCTGCAAGATACCCGGTAGATTAACCTTCAAGTGTTTTTGGGCAAATTCCTGCCACAAGACAACTTGTTCTCGGCTGAGATTGCTCTTACTTGCCTTAAATTTAGGAGCTGGATTGTCACCCTTAAACTGTAGATGAGCTACAAACTGCCCCTCTCCCTTAAAATGATGTGGGTACATACGAGCCGTTTCTGGCAGGTCAATACCAGCTACCATTCCATTGATATGATCAACTGGTAACAAGTCAAAATCATACTCTTCCAGCAACCAATTGACGATCTCTTCGTTTTCCTCGGGTGCCCAGGTACAGGTCGAATAAACCAGACGACCACCTTCAGCTAGCATGGTTACCGCATCCGCTAGAATTTCTCTTTGCAAGCTAGCACATTGACTAGGATAATCAAGACTCCAATAGTCCATAGCATCTGGTTGCTTACGGAACATCCCTTCACCAGAGCAAGGGGCATCAAGGACAATGAGGTCAAAATAGCCCTTAAAAACCTTGGCCAAACGGTCAGCAGATTCATTGGTCACCACAACATTTGTCGCTCCAAAGCGCTCCATGTTTTCTACTAAAATCTTAGCCCGTTTGCTTGAAATTTCATTGGAAACAAGGAGACCCTCCCCTGCTAGATAGGCTGCTAATTGAGTTGATTTACCACCCGGTGCAGCTGCCAAATCCAAGACCTTCATACCAGGGCTGGGCTGGGCTACCTGAGCAACCATCTGAGCAGCGGGTTCTTGCGAATAAACCAACCCTGTAGCATGCTCAGGCGATTTCCCTGAAACCTTCCCATAGTGGCCCCAAGGAGTTTGAGGAATGGCATCAGGAAAGGAAACTGTCGCTTCTTTTAAAGGATTGATCCGAAAAGCCGAAACCGCTTCCTCCTCAAAAGAGGCAAGAAAATCTCTTGCCTCATCTCCTAATATCTCTTCATATTTTTCAACAAATCCTTCTGGAAATTGCATCTAAGTTCTTTTCCTTTCGTAAATATAGGACTGAATTTCCTCCTGCATCTCAAGAGGTAACATCATGACCGGTTGTCTGGTTTGAAAATCAAGCGGTTGACCAGATAGGGTCACAACCCGATAGCCCAGACTTTCCCCTAAAATACTTGCAGCGGCATAATCCCATGGTTGCAGATAGGTGACATAGGTCAACAAACGCCCTGACAAAATCTTGGCAAAACTAATGGCCGCACTCCCATAGACACGTACACCGAGGACCGCTCGACCCAAATCAGCCAGACCCCATTCATTGGTTTCCAGCATACCACTATTCCCTGCAATAAGGAAATCTCCAAGTGGTTTTGCTTTAAAGGGAGCTAGGGGCCTATCATTTAGACAAACTGGAAATTCCCCACCACCGTGGTAACAATCCCCTTTGACCACATCATAAATCAGACCAAACTGTCCCTGACCATTTTCAAAATAAGCCATCATGACAGCAAAATCTTCCTGCTGGGCCACAAAATTATTGGTCCCATCGATGGGATCAATGACCCAAACCTTACCCTCTTTAACCGAGGCTCGCAGACACCCTTCTTCAGCACAAATCTTATCCTCAGGATAACGAGACAAAATCTCACTAACCAAGAGTTCCTGAACTTCCTTGTCCAGTCTGGTCACCAAATCTGTTGGAGAGGACTTGGTTTCAACACACAAGTCTTCCTGCATATGGTCAAGAATGTACTGACCCGCCTTATTGACAAGCTCTTTAGCAAATTCAAATTTACTTTCCAAGAGAAATCTTCCCTTCCCCTTTTTCCTTGGCAGTCTGAACTGCTCGATAAAGCGAATAGCCACTAACTGTTTCAAATTCTCGTCCCAAACGTTTTTCTTCGCTCTTGCTTGGCACGACCGCTTTGAATCCCTTATAGGAGTCCAGTAACTTTTTAGCCTCTACCTTGCCTTCATAGGCAACTTCAACATCATTAAAAAAAGAAAGCACTGAAGCAAGTTCTTCAGTGCTCCACGACAAATCTAGTGGGTAACTATACTGTTTGTTCATTAACTAATACCAGCTCTCATTCTTGCTTCTTTTAGTTCTTGCTTACGGTAACTACGAGGGAGAAAAGCACGAATCTCATCTTCATTAAAACCAATTTGCATGCGTTTGGCATCAATAATAATGGGACGACGCAAAAGACTAGGGTACTGCTCAATCAAATGAAGCAATTCTGATACCGAAATACTTTCTACATCAATATCTAATTTTTGAAAAATTTTTGAACGAGTTGAAATGATGTCATCAGTACCATTTTCGGTCAAGGAAAGAATGTGTTGCAATTCTTTTCTCGTTAAAGGACTGGTCATAATATTGTGCTCCTCAAAGGGCACCTTATGTTTTTCTAACCAGGCCTTCGCCTTACGACATGAAGTACAGCTCGGTGATAGAAATAGTGTAATCATGCTTTTCTCTTCTTATCTATACTTTGCTACTTCTATTATACAAAAAAATAAAGCGCTTGACTAGAGATTTTTAGAAAAAAAGCCTATTTTTTCAAGAAAAATAGACTGTTTGCGAACGATTAACTCTTTTTAGATTTGATTAATTCATTCTTGACAATAGTTTCGAATCACATACCTAATTGATTTATGCAAAATAAGAATATCTTTCGTTTCACTTCCTACGGCTTTTCAGGTATAGAAAACCAAAGAAGCTTTCATAGAGGGCAAAAAAGAGGAGGAAGGCATGTAGGAAGAAGGTCTCTGGTAAAATTAAAATAACTGGATCCTTGGCTGGGTCAAAAAGCCAGGTATCATCTCCCACAAAGAGAATTTGATGGAAAAGGGTAAAGAATTGGTCAAAACCAATCAAAACTCCCCCAAGCCCAATCATCACAGGTAAGACTACTAGAGCCAAAAGCCCTTTACTAAATAGAGATAAAAAGCCCTTTTTCACAATCCCTTTGACAAAGACATAGAAACTTGGCAGTGTCACTAGAGCTACTAGCTGAACTAGGTGAAAGAGGTTCTTGACCACCGCAAAATGGTGCAGACCAGCTGCTGACGAACGAAAATCTGGCATCTGCAAGACCTGACTAAAAGGATTGGTCAGGTAATCCATCAAGATATGAAAGTTATATTGAATGGTTTCTGGTTTTAGATAAACTCGATCCGTCAAGTTCAGCCACTCAATCTCCAAAGGATAAAAAATCCAAGCCAAATAAATGGTCAAAAGAATTGAGAAGGAGAGGAGAAAGAGCATAGAGCTCCAAAAGGTCAGTTTAGTTTTCATCAAAGTTCCACTCCGCAAGGCTAGAAACCACATGAGTCGGTGCGATTGGCAGGTCTGCCACTTCTTCTGCCTTGGTAAAACCTGTTGTCACCAAGAGAGTTGGAATGCCATTGTCAATCCCAGCTCGAATATCAGTCAAATAATTGTCCCCAACCATGATTAATTCTTCACGTTCCAAACCTAAGTGCTCAACCGCCTTGTCCATAATGATGGCATTTGGTTTCCCAATATAAACAGGCTTCACTCGTGTTGCCACTTCAAGAAGGGTAATCAGTGAACCAGCACCAGGCAAAAGACCGCGCTCTGTCGGGATGTTGAGGTCAGGATTGGTTCCGATAAAGTGGGCACCTTTTTGAATAGCTAGAGTTGCTATGGCAAATTTTTCATAGTCAACTTGCCAGTCCAGGCCTACTACCACATAGGCAGGATTATCCTTGTCTTCCACATAACCAGCCGCCTTGATGGCTTCCTTAAGCCCTGCTTCTCCGATGACATAGACGGTCTTTTCAAGCCCCAAGTCGTTCATATAGTCGATAGTCGCCAAAGTCGCTGTGTAGACAGTCGATAGGGGCGTATCGATATTAAAATTCTGAGCCAACATCTCCTGAACACTCTCTGGAGTGCGGGTTGTATTGTTAGTCACAAAGAGATAGGGGATGTCTCGCTTTTGCAATTCGTGGACAAAAGCCTCTCCTGCTGGAATTCGATCTTTCCCCTTATAAATGGTTCCGTCTAAATCAATTAAATAGCCTTTATACTTCATATTTTTCTCTAATCCTTCTTCATTTCTTGCCAAGTGATGATAGCTTGGGCATTGGTAGCCCCGTCGCTTGTAATCTCATGCTTGCTTTCCAGTCCAGTCCGTTCAACAGCCGATGTAATCACCCCACCTGGTCTAACTTCCTTGACATACTTGAGGTTGATTTTCTTGGGAATATATTGGGTCAAAAAATCCGCTCCCATAACCTCAAAAATCCAGTCCAGATACTTACTGTTATTAACATGACCATTCATATCCAAGTCGTAAAAACGGACATGGTAATCCTTGCTGATTGGCTCTTCTAGATTTGCATACTTTGGTCCACGGATAAGCTTTTTATTAAAATCAGACTGGTAAGGAGCCACAATCCCAGGTTCGACTGCATGGACTTTTCGACTGTCTCGATCCATGAGAACAAAGGTCACCATCATCTGGATAAGCTCTTGCCCTCCTTCATCATAAATGGTAAAGCGACGGTAGCAAAAAAGTCGATTGTAGCTCAGGGCTTCCGTTTCGATAGTGATTTCTTCTGTAAAACGAGGCAAACGAACCACCTCAATATCATAGTCTGTGATAATCCAGACCAGATTATAGTCTTCCAAAATGGCCTTATCACTAACTCCCAGTTCAATCGACTGCATCCCTGAAACTTGCAAGGATAGCAAAATCACATCTGGGAGTTTGATATGACCGTTCATATCAGCCATATCAAAAGGAATTTTCATTTTCATTTGATAAGTTAAGCCCATAATCCTACTCCAAAATAAATCGTTCTGCTACAGTATCTCCCAAAAAGAGACCTCTCTTTGTCATGCGAACTCGGTCACCCTCTATTTGCATGAGACCTTGTTGAACCAAGTCTCTGACAATTTTTCCATAAATTTCTTCAAAAGATTGGCTAAATTTTTCCTCAAATCGCGCCATAGATACCCCTGATTTCTTACGGAGCCCCAAGAACATTTCTTCTTCCATTTGCTCTTTTTGACTTAAGTGCTCTTCTGTGATCCGAGCATTGCCTTCCTCAACTGCACTGAGATAATGACGAATGGGACCATGATTTTTATAGCGAATCCCATTGACATAACCAGATGCCCCAGCACCGATGCCATAGTATTCAGCATTGTCCCAGTACATGAGATTATGGCGACTTTCAAAACCAGATTTGGAGAAATTTGAAATCTCATAATGCTCAAAACCTGCTCGCTCCAGCTCTGCGATGATATATTCAAACATCTCAGCTTCCAGTTCCTCCTTAGGTAAAGGCAACTTCCCTCGTCGCATGCGGTTCATAAAAACCGTATGGTTTTCTAAAATTAAGCTATACAAACTCATATGGGGAATATTCAGTCCAATGGCCTTAGCCACATTTTCCTTAACTTGCTCCATGGTCTGACCAGGCAGTGCATAGATCAAATCAATGGAGATATTGTCAAAACCAGCCAGTTTCAGGCGGTCGATATTTTCATAAATATCCTTCTCCAAATGACTGCGCCCAATCTTTTTCAGCATTTTATCGTCAAAGGTTTGCACACCTAGCGAAACACGATTGACAGCCGAGTTTTTCAAAACAGCTATCTTATCTGCATCCAAGTCGCCTGGATTGGCTTCAATGGTCAACTCTTCTAAGACAGACAAGTCCAAGTTTTTAGTCAAGCCCTTCAATAACACCTCCAGTTGAGAAGCTGACAAAGCTGTCGGTGTGCCACCACCGATATAGAGGGTTCGCAACTTTTGAATATCATAAGATTGAAACTCTTCTAACAGATGTTCCAAATAACTATCTACCGGCTGATTCTTGATAAAAACTTTTGAAAAGTCACAATAATAACAAATCTGGGTACAAAATGGGATGTGCACATAGGCTGACGTTGGTTTTTTCTGCATAGTAATTATTATACCACAAAGACAGGCTACGAGAAAAAAATCACCATCCCCAGATACATAGTCCGTCCAGAGATGGTGATGGTTTATTCTTCTGTTATGTCAATAACAATCTCTTCTGATTCATCAAGAGTTTCAGCCTTTTCTTGCCATTGCTCCTTGAGATTATTGAATTGATCTTTTGATGCTTCTGTCGCTTGACGAACACATGATTTGGCTTGAGAAAGGACACTGTCCACAGTGATTTCACCTGACTCAACCTGTTCTTTAGTTTTAAGAACAAAATCTGTAGCCTGCTCCTTGACTTCTGTCAGTTTTTCACAGACCTGCTCCTTGGCATACTCAGGATCTTCTCTCAAGTCATCTAGAAAATCTTGAGCCTGACTGCAAACTTGTTTGCCCTTGTCACTTGTTAAAAACAAGGCAAGAGCTGCACCTGAAACGGTTCCTAAAAGGATTGAGGATAGTTTACCCATAAGGATTCTCCTTTTTTATTTTTTGAAAAATTTACTTGCGACACGAAGAGCTGACAAACTTGCACCAGTCTTAAGTGTTTTTGAACCAGCTGATGAAGCTTTCTTACTCAATACACGCGCATGGTCATTGAGATCTGAAACAGATAGAGATAAATCTGCAACAGCGCTAAAGAGTGGATCAATCGTTGCTACCTTTACATTGATATCATCTGCCAAGACATTGACCTTAGCCAGCAATTCATTGGTATGATGCAAGGTCACATCCACATCTGAAGTTAAGGTTTTAATCGTCTTCTCTGTTTCATCGATAACACGTCCAAGCTTTTGTACAGTAATGATTAGATACACTAAAAATACAATCAAAGCAAGGGCTACAAGAATATATGCAACTTCTAACATTTAATTTTCCTCCTCTGTAATATAGTAAGGGGCCTTCTTTCGATTTTGATATAGAATGATAAAAATACCCAGTCCGATAAGGACAACTGATAGCCATTGAGACACTCGAAGACCAAAGAACATGAGACTATCTGTCCGCATACCTTCGATGACCATACGACCGAAACCATACCAAATCAAGTAAAAGGCAGTGATATGACCTCGTCTAAGGCTCTTCCATTTTCTTCTAAAAATCAGAATCAAGGCAAATCCAAGAAGATTCCATAGAGACTCATAAAGGAAGGTTGGCTGACGATAGCTCCCCTCAATATACATCTGGTCACGAATAAAGCCAGGTAGATAATCCAGATTATCCACTGCTGCACCATAAGCTTCTTGGTTAAAGAAATTTCCCCAGCGACCCAAACTTTGGGCAATCATGACGCTAGGCGCTGCAATATCTAGAAAATCCCAAGTATTGATGAGTTTACGATCAGCAAAGATATAGAGTACAATAGCCCCAGTTATCAAACCACCGTAAAAAGCCAAACCACCATTCCAAATGGCAAAAATTTCTCCCAAGTTCTGACTATAGTAATCAAAACGGAAAATAACATAATAGAGACGTGCTCCTAAAATAGCCAAAGGAAAAGCTATCAGGATGAAATCTAAAATATCGTCTGGTATGATCTTCTTTCTAGGTGCTTCTTTCATGGTCAAATAAACCGCAAGAATCAAGCCTGTCACTATACACAAGGCATACCATCGAATAGCTAGAGGGCCTAGATGAATAGCAATTGGATCAAGCATTAGGCACCTCGTTTTGAGCAATGAGATTAGTCAAGCGTTCTTCGAACAAACGCGTCGCATCAAAGCCCATTTCCTTGGCACGATAATTCATGGCAGCTGCCTCAATCACAACAGAGATATTACGACCTGTTTTAACTGGAATACGAATACGAGGAATGGCTACGCCAGAAATTTCTATTTCCTCTGCATTGTTTCCAAGACGATCAAAAGTCTTATGTGTATCGTAATTTTCCAAGTAAACAGCCAACTGAACTTGTGAAGAGTCCTTGACAGCACTGGCACCGTAGAGGCTCATGACATCGATAATCCCAACCCCACGAATTTCAATCAGGTGTCTCAAGATTTCAGCAGGTTCACCCCAAAGAGTAATCTCGTCCTTGGCAAAGATATCGACCCGGTCATCAGCTACCAAGCGGTGACCACGTTTGACAAGCTCTAGACCTGTCTCACTCTTACCGATGCCACTATCGCCCTGAATCAAGACACCCATACCATAGATATCCATCAAGACACCGTGCACACTGGTCCGTTCTGCTAAACGTGAATCCAGATAACTAGATAACTCTCCAGATAAACGACTGGTTGCTGTACGACTGGTTAAAATGGCAATCTTACATTCTCTGGCTGCCTTTAACATTTCCTCCGGAACCACCAAACCACGGGCAACAATAACCGCAGGTGTCTCAGGTAGAAACATTTTTTTCAAGACTTGGTAACGGTTGTGAGAGGACATCGAAACGAGGTAGGACCACTCCTTCATTCCCAAGAGCTGGATTCGCTCAGGCGTATAATAGTCAAAATAGCCCGTCATTTCAAGACCAGGTCGCGTAATGTCCGCGGTATTAATTTCCTTTTCAAGTAATTCTGGTTCGCCATAGACAATGTCTAGTCTAAGCTTTTCAATCACTTCTTTTACTAAAACCGACATCATTTCCTCCTTCAAATGAGTTCTTCTCTCTATTATATCAAATTGTAGGAGGATATTTCAGATTTTTGCAGGTTTTGAAGTATTTATTTATACTCAATGAAAATCAAAGAGCAAACTAGGAAACTAGTCGCAGGTTGCTCAAAACACCGTTTTGAGGTTGTAGATAAGACTGACGAAGTCAGTCACATATATAATCCAAGGCGACGTTGACGTGGTTTGAAGAGATTTTCGAAGAGTAATAAAAGAAAAAGGACTAGATTTCTCCAGCCTTTCATTTCTAATTAGAATTTTTTACGTTTACGAGCTGCTTCTGATTTACGTTTACGTTTTACAGAAGGTTTTTCATAGAATTCACGTTTGCGTGTTTCTTGAAGAGTACCAGCTTTAGTAACCGCACGTTTGAAACGACGAAGTGCGTCGTCAAGAGATTCATTCTTACGTACTACTGTTTTAGACATTTTTTTCACTCCCTTCAAGTTCAAGATCTATTCTATTTTACACGTAAAAGGAATAATTGTCAAGAAAAAATCCGGTTTAATTTTGATTTTTTTGCCATTTATTCAAGTCTTGAAAGCATCAATTAAATAGAGAAACTGAAAGAGTTCATTTTTTTATTTTTCTAACAAGCTGAGCGCTTCAGCATCTGCAATGATGGTCACATCAGGGTGATTTTGGAGGCTACTTGCTGGTAGGTTCTCAGTCACTGGGCCAGACACTGTTCCTGCAATGGCTTCTGCTTTCGACTCACCATAAGCAAATAGAAGGATTGACTTGGCATCCAAGATATTTTTAATCCCCATTGAAATGGCTTGGGTTGGGACGTCTTCAATCTTGTCAAAGAAACGTGCGTTTGCTTCAATAGTAGACTTGTCAAGTTCTACAAGGTGAGTTTGACTGTCAAATGGAGTACCGGGTTCATTAAATCCGATATGACCATTGCGACCGATTCCCAAAATTTGGAGGTCAACTGGATGGTCAGCCAAAACTTGGTTGTAGCGTTCAACTTCAGCTTCAGCATTGTCCTTAACCCCACGAGGCAAGAAACTTTCTTTAAATGGTTTTTGGTTGAACAAGTTTTCTTGCATGAAGTAACGGTAAGACTGTGGATTGTCGCCATCAAGGCCTACATACTCATCAAGGTTGACACTGGTTAGATTTGAAAAATCGAGGTCACTCTCAACAATTTCCTTGTAAAATTCAAGTGGGCTACTTCCTGTCGCAAGTCCTAGTGTTTGAGCTCCATTGGCCAATTTTTCCTTCAAAATCTCAAAAGCAACTTTTCCACCTTCGATTTGGTTTTCAACTTTAATAACTTTCATCTTTTTATCCTCCGTTTCAATCTATATTTATTATATGGTATAGACCAATTTTTGTCAAGTGAAAACGATTTAATTTTCAAAAAAAGAGCGACTATACTTGAAACATGTTATAATGGATAAGATTAGAACTTAGAAAGAATGAACAGATATATGAATACAGCTGATTTTGATTTCCACTTGCCTGAGGAATTGATTGCCCAAACGCCTCTTGAAAAACGGGACGCCTCTAAACTCCTCATCGTCAACCGTGAGACGGGAGAAATGCAGGATAAACACTTCCACTCCATTATTGATATGCTGGAACCTGGTGATGCCCTCGTTATGAACGACACCCGCGTTCTCCCTGCCCGCCTCTATGGTCAAAAGGAAGAAACTGGAGGTCATGTGGAACTTCTCCTGCTCAAAAATACTGCTGGAGATGAGTGGGAGGTTCTGGCTAAACCTGCCAAACGCCTCAAGGTCGGTACTCGTGTCAGCTTTGGTGATGGCCGTCTCAGCGCTGTTGTTACGGAAGAATTGACTCACGGGGGCCGCATTGTCCACTTTGAATACCAAGGAATTTTCCTAGAAGTTTTGGAAAGTCTGGGTGAAATGCCGCTACCGCCTTATATCCATGAAAAACTGGATGACCGTGAACGCTATCAAACTGTTTACGCCAAGGAAAGTGGCTCTGCTGCTGCACCTACTGCTGGTCTTCACTTCACCAAAGAATTGCTGGCAGAAATCCAAGCTAAGGGTGTTCATCTAGTCTATCTGACTCTTCATGTCGGACTCGGAACCTTTAGACCCGTTTCAGTTGACAATCTGGACGAACACGAAATGCACTCAGAATTCTACCAGCTTTCTGAGGAAGCTGCTGCCACCCTTCGCTCTGTTAAGGAAAATGGTGGTCGCGTCATCGCTGTCGGAACCACTTCTATCCGCACCTTAGAGACTATTGGTTCCAAGTTTGATGGGCAAATCCAAGCAGATTCTGGCTGGACCAATATCTTTATCAAACCTGGGTATGAGTGGAAGGTCGTGGATGCCTTCTCAACCAACTTCCACCTGCCAAAATCAACTCTGGTCATGTTGGTTTCTGCCTTTGCCGGCCGTGAATTAGTCTTAGACGCTTATCACCATGCCATTCAAGAACACTACCGCTTCTTCAGTTTTGGCGATGCCATGTTTATCTATTAAGAAAATCCCTATTAGGAAACCTAATAGGGATTTTTCTAATTATTCCATACCAAACTTTGGATCTTTCAAACTCTGCACACTGGCATTGATCACCGCTCCGACAATCAAAATCTTAGCGATAAGAATAAACCAGAACATCATGACCACCACGACGATGGAACTGAAAAAACGGACGTCCACGAGGTGATTAACATAGTTGTTGACATAGACTGAAAAAATATTGAGCAGTAAGACCAGAGTCAACAAGACAAAGGTGCTACCTGGTAATACATGTCGAATTCGTCGCACCCTAACATTGGGCAGGAAATAATAAAGCATAACCAAGATGGCAAAAATCAAGGCATAGACCAAGGGACCTGTTAGATCCTGCAGATAATCAAAGAGAGGACTATCTGATTTCCAGTAGCTTTTGATGAGGTTGAGGAGCATGCGGCCAAAGACACTCAAAAATAGGGCTAAGGCAAAGAGAATCTGCAGGCCAAAACTGACAAACAAACTCATGAGCTGATGGGAAATCATTCCACGATTTTTTGCTACTCCGTAAGCTTTATTAAAGGCTTTCTGTAGGAAATTCATGGATTTTGAAAAGGTCCAGAGGGCTGACAAAACCGCAAAACTCAACAAGCCCGTTGAAGGTTGGGTCAGTACTTCTGTAATAATCTTTGCAACCACATCATAGACCGTATCCGGCAAAAATTCATTGACAACCTTTAAAAAATTAGAAACTGGAATCTGAAAATATGGGAGGATATTAACTACCACCAAAAGCAGGGGAAAAATCGAAATCAACCAATAGTAGGCTACTGCGACACTGGTTAACTCACTATCTGATGCTTGATAATAATGCAAAAAAGCTTTTAATAAGGGCTTATCTATCAGCTCTTTCCACCACTTCTTCATATCATACTCCTTCACTTATAATCTTGATTAATTTCTTCTTACCAATTCCATCATATCATAAGGCAGGGTATTGGCAGCTTCCTTCAAGGAATAGTTCTCTAAGTTATTCACATTTTGTCGCAACTTCTTGGCATATTTGGTCGTAATCAATCGTTTCTCTTCATATTCGAAAATCAATTTACGCTCCAGATAATAGCCTCTCAGCATTTCATCGATATTGTTGGGCTTGACACGATTGATAACCCGTTCGACAAAGGCACCACTGGTGATGATAGCTGTTTCACGGAGACGAGAATCCTGCATGAAGCTGATTAAAGAGCTCTTATAAACCCCTTTTAGGTTCTCCAAACTTTCGATAATCATCTCTGTATTTTCTAGATAGAGCTCTGCAATTTGGTCATAGTCAAGGGCTCTGAGTTTCTGTGATTCTTCATTTTTCCAACTGCGGAAGGTCTTGCCAAAGGTAAAGACTTCGTGGAGGAGAAAACGTAAAATCCGCAAGGAAACAAGGAAATAATAGGTCAATCGTGAAGCAAACTTGCGATTGATACTTTGTTCTATGCTTTTCAAATAACGTTGGTAGACTCGATAAGCACGCTCACTCATCTTTCCTTCTTCGTAGGCTTGTTCTAAACCATCACTTTCAATACTGAGGATAAGAAGCTTCAAGGCCTCCCAGTCTTCTTGAGCCCCCTTATTTTCTTGACTCAGGATGAGATTTTCAATACGTCCATGGTAATTGTCAATAGCCGCATAAAGGGGAAGTTTATTTTTGGTGTCTTCCAACTCTTTTTCCAACTCTAGCGTTACTTCATTCAAAATGCCAATATGCATGAGATAGTCCTTGCTTTCTTCCTGTTCATCAGAAAGATGAGGCAAGACCACGAGGCCTGTTAAAAAGCTTACTAGCGTCACACCTGCGACAAGGAAAAGCAAGAGAGGATACTCCTGTTCTAGATTACTTGGTATCAAAAGGATCGTAGCAATCGACACCGTTCCCTTGACACCTGAGAAGGTCAAAAGAAGCATGTCCTTCATATACTTATTTAGCTTTTTCTTGAGACGTCTAGTCCTATAGGCATAATAGCCATAAATCATGACAAAACGAATAGCAAAGAGGACAAAGGTAAGGGCTATAAGAGATACCAATAGAAGTATAGGATTATAGATTGAATTGGTCAAGATAGGTTCTGCTATCATTTCCAACTCCATCCCTAAAATCACAAAGACAGAACCGTTCAGCATAAAATTCACTGTATGCCAAACCGTCTCGGTTACTGTATCCACTTGTGCTTCGAGGAGCGTAATTTTCTTAAAACGGCTTGCCTTTAAAATCCCAGCAACTACAACGGCAATAATCCCTGAAACGTGGACTTCTTCTGCTAGGAAGAAGGTCACCAGAGGCAAACTCAATTCTAATAAAAGTTCGCTGGCAATATCCGTTGCTCTCACACTCAGCAAGAAGCTATGTAGGAAACGGTTGGTCATGGCTGTTACAAATCCAATTAAAAAACCGCCTAGGATTGAAAAGATGAGCGAACTACTCGCTTGCCCAAGGGAAAAGGCTCCAGTTGTCCAGGCTGTCAAGGCAACCTGAAAGGCAACCAAACCAAATGCATCATTCAAGAGTCCTTCACCCTTAAGAATATTGGACACGCGCTTAGGAAAGCTAAACCGCTCCGAAAGAGAGGCAAAGGCCACCAAATCCGTAGGACCAAGGGCTGCCCCAACAGCCAAGCAAGCCGCCAAGGGAAGACTGAACCAAAGAAGATGGGCCAAGCCACCCAAACTCAAGGTCGAGATGAAAATCACTGGAAATATGAGATAAACAATGATTCGCCAGTGTTTTAAAATAGCCGTAATATCCGCTTCTTCAGACTCTCGGAAAAGCAAGGGACCGATAACCAGTGCCAAAAACAACTCTGTATTGAGGTGAAAGTTGGTATTGGGTAAAAAGAGACCAATCACAATTCCCAAAAGAATTTGCACCAAAGGAAGAGGCAAAAAGGGCAGGAGCTTATTGGTTGTACTTGAGACAATCAAGACCAGTAAAAATAGGATGAGGTAAATCAGTAATTCCACGCACGTCCTCCTTAATCTTTTTTACAACAGGATTCAAATATCTCCTTCTGCTCTTTGATTTTTTGGTCAATCTTGGAACAGTCTTTGTGCTCAATTTTTCTCTGGCACCGTTCCATTTCAAGAGTAACTAATTTTTTCTTGATTTTAAGCATTTTTTTGCTCATATGCGCTTGGTCTAACACACCCACCGCTCGTTCGTGGTGAGTTGATTCAACAAAATTCTGGCGCATGGCATCCAGCTTTTCACGTAGGTATTGTTTATCCATGTCTATATCTCTCTAATTTCTCAATCATCACTAAAAATGGTGGGTTGTTGACTTGGTTTAAAGTTCGGTAAATGGCAACTGTGTACTCTTGTTGGTTCAACTGGCTAACAAACTCCAAGACAGCATCCCTCTCAATATCTCCTCCATCATGACCATAGTAGATCATGATAGCAATCCGTCCACCTTTGACAAGTAAGCCACACAGCTTTTCTAAGGCTTCAATCGTTGTCTGAGGTCGGGTAATGACAGACTTATCAGCTGACGGCAGATATCCCAGATTAAAAATCCCTGCCTTGGCTTCTGTCACAAACTGGTCCAGTGTCTCATGGCCTTGCAAGATTAACTGGGCATTTGTCATTCCAGCCTGGCCCAAACGCTCCTTGGTCTTTTCCAAGGCTTGCTCCTGAATATCAAAGGCATAGACTTGCTTAGCTAGCTTGGCTAGAAAAAGCGTGTCATGACCATTTCCCATTGTCGCATCCACTACGATATCGTCCTGAGTTACAACCTCAGCCAAAAAATCATGTGCCATCTCAAGTGGTCTTTTCATTTTCAAACTCCTGTTTTACAGCCTTGCATCCTTGAACACTTCCGCGACGTCGCATCTCCATCTCAATACTGTTGAGAACTTCCCATTTATTGAGGCTCCACATAGGCCCAATCAGCATATCCCTAGGTGCATCTCCTGTGATTCGATGAATGACAATATGCTTGGGAATGATTTCCAATTGGTCGCAGATAACCTTGACATATTCGTCCTGACTCATCAGTTGCAAGCGTCCTTCGTGGTAATCTCGTTGCATACGAGTATTTGTCATAAGATGGAGTAAATGCAGTTTAATCCCTTGAATATCGTTATCCGTAACACAGCGGCGGACATTTTCAATCATCATCTCATGGGTTTCACCAGGAAGTCCGTTGATCAGATGGGAAACAATCTCAATCTTTGGATACTTTCTCAAACGCTTGACCGTTTCCACGTACAACTCATAGGAATGGGCGCGATTAATCAAGTCAGAGGTTGTTTCATAAGTGGTCTGCAAGCCCAATTCAACCGTCACATGCATGCGTTCCGACAACTCAGCCAAATATTCGATAGTTTCGTCTGGTAAACAATCTGGGCGCGTTCCGATATTGATTCCTACTACACCTGGCTCATTGATAGCCTGCTCATAGCGCTCTCGGATGACTTCCACCTTTTCATGGGTGTTGGTAAAATTTTGAAAATAAACCAGATACTTCTGAACATCCGGCCACTTACGGTGCATAAAGTCAATTTCCTTATAAAATTGCTCACGGATAGGCGCATCCGGTGCTACGATAGCATCTCCAGAGCCTGAAACCGTACAAAAAGTACAGCCCCCATGAGCCACAGTTCCATCACGATTGGGACAGTCAAACCCCGCATCAATAGGGACTTTAAAAGTCTTTTCTCCAAAGAGTTTTCGATAATAATCATTCAAGGTATTATAAGATTTCATAACTTTCATTATAACAAAAAACACCCACAATCTCAAAAGCCTGACTTTCCTATAAATTCCTCTGTTTCTCGTTTCCATTAGCGATTTTTTATGATACAATATGGGTATGATTTTAATGAAATTAGCATCTATTTTATTATTGATACTGACTCTAGTAGTCTGCATTATCATAACCAAACTTTTTAGATTAAAAAAACTAGGACGAAACTTTGCGGATTTAGCTTTTCCAGTCTTGGTATTTGAGTACTACCTAATCACAGCTAAAACCTTTACCCATAATTTCCTCCCTAGACTGGGCCTAGCCCTCTCACTCCTAGCCATTATTCTCGTTTTTTTCTTCCTTCTGAAAAAACGTAGCTTTTACTATCCTAAATTCATCAAATTCTTCTGGCGTGCAGGATTTTTAGTAACCCTTGTCATGTATATCGAGATGATTGTTGAATTGATGGCCCAGAAATAAAAAAAAACTAAATCGAAAACACCTCAATCAAACTGAAATACAGTGATTGAAGTGTTTTTCTTTATATCTTTTTCAATAATTCCTATTTACCTTCTTTATCAGGAAAGAGATATCCAATACCAACGCATGCTAGTACGCCTGCTCCAATCACTAGACCACTTGAAATTGGCAAAAGATCCAAAATCGCATTTGCAATGATAAAGGCAATAATCAAACACATGAGACTAGCCTTGTAGTCTTTTTTCAAAAGATTTTCCAGAGTGAAAAAGAGGAACAAGCCTACCGGAATCAATGACCAAAGGTTGACATTCAAACTTGGCCAACCAACAGAACCAAAATACAATACTATCGCTGCTGCTACTAAAAATACAATCCCTAATAATTTTTTCATGTTGATCTCCAATTTCTTTTTTAGAACTTGAGTTATTTGATAGTGAATCCTCACGTCCCTTACAAAAATCATTATAGCAGAGGGCAGTTTCAAGAACAAGTTCTTTTGCCTATCTGGTCCATATCTCGGTCTAAGTGGTTGAATAGTTAAGATAAAATAAGGAAACAGGGGAAAACTATCTTCCAAATAAAAAGGAATTAAGCAACCAAACGCTACTTAATTCCTTAAAATTATCTCATCACCACACTATCTCATCTCAGTACATAAACCATTTTTTCATCTATAGCTTTTGTCTTCATCTTAATCTTTTTTCTTCAATCTAAGAAATACACCTACAGTAAACATTATTCCAGCAATGAATGGTGTAAAACCTTCTCTAACTGTTCCGGTTTTTGGCAACTTATCAGAATGGTTAGTATCCGATTTACTATCGATATTGGTATGTTTATTAGCTATAGTCTCTGGTTCATTAAGATAAACTTCCTTCTTATTTTCAAAGTTTTTATCATTTTTATCAGGAACTGTAGCTGTAACATCCTTAGTTGAATCAGATCTTTGACTTTCATCTAATTGACTATAATTTACTTGTACAGGAACTGTAGTTTTGACATCTTTAGTCGAATCAGATTTTTGTGAATGATTTGCTCTTTGTAAGTCCTCTTTTCTATGACTTTGATTTAATTGGCTATGGCTTACCTGTTTGTTATCTTTCTTTTTCGATTCATCAAAAGTAGGTTTATTTTCCTCCTCCTTTTTCTCCTCTATTTTCTTGAATAGAGGTTTTATAAGGGTATCTTTTGACACATTAATAACATAACCTGCATCTTTTTTCCCTTCGACACCAGAAATTTCCCAGCCATCAAATTGATAGCCTTTTTCTAATTCACCCTTATAGACAGGTAAAATGAAATCTTCTTCCGACACTATCGTTGAACTCATTTCTTTTCCATTTTGAATGGTCACAGTTACCATCTGAGGTTTTAGTTCGCTCACCTCTCCCGTATCTTTGTTTAAAATGAATTCTTTTACGGTTGTATTTCTTGCAAAATCTTTTACAACAATCTTAATGTTTAGTGTCTTATCTGTTAGTTGTTTAATATCATCAAATGATTTGTATTCTTTTCCATTTACATAAATATGTTTGTCTTGAATCTCACCATCGAATCCATTATTTCTTTTATCATTGATATTAAAGACTACAGATTTTCCGTCAGCATATTCAATACTAGTATTTCCCTTAGGATCAATGTTTACTTCTGGTTTAACATTATCATATAAAAATTGATAGTGTACTCCAACCGCTTTCGCATTCAAATCGCTATAGCCAGTTTGAAGATAAACATTTCCATCCATGTCTGTTACCTTATCTGGGAATCCGTTTGCTTTATAGTCTTTCATTCCCCAGTCCATGATGTCACCGTCTTTAACATTAAGCTTAATGTTAAAATCTCTAGTGTTATCAATGTGTAAATCTCCGTAGATTAAATAATTATCTACAACCGATTCATTTACTCTCAACTCCCAGTTAAAACCACCCTTATCAGAAATCTTACCTCTTAAATAAAATTCTGGATTTCGTACATAAATTTTATTAAATTTAGATGGATTAAAGTAGTTCTTGTCCATTGAAAGATTTACTGGTTTTGCATCAATAAATAACGTAGAGCCATCTTCTTTTATAGCTTCTACATTGGACTTATCCTCTCCTGTGTACTCTTTACCATCCTTACCAAATAATACAAGTTTAGAAGGATCTGTTACAAGATTTCCATCTTTATCGATTGCTTCCCCTTTATCATTCATTTTAAAGGTAAACACTTGATACCTTACAATGTTAAAGCCGTCCAAAGCCGACATTAATACTGGTTGAGTACTTCTTCCATCTTCAACATTTCTACTATCAGCATAAATTATTTTTTCTGATAAGACTCTTAGATTAGGATTGGCCTTTTGGATTTTTGCTATATCTTCCTGGCTATAAACTCCATTTCCTTCTAACATATCCGTTTTTCCAGGATTATAGGTAGTCACTTTTAGTGCATAGCCTTTTCTTAGAATGATGTTATCCTTTAATAGATATTGTTGTTTTTCTGAATCAGAGTAGATTTTACCAGATTCCATGTCCGTTAAATTGGTTGGTTTATTTTTTGAAAGATCTCCTTCTCCTAATTCTATTACATTCCCATAACTTGATGCATACGGATATTCTGTTTTAGTTTCCTTATTTTTTTCAGGCATTCTAATCTTCGTTTCAGCTTTTATCTGATCATCATCTTTCACAAAGAATCTCATATCTCCTGCAAAAGCTAATCCATCCACAATATCATTAATATTAGCGTATAAATCAAATGTCATCGTTTTTGAGTGGGAATCATACTTAGTCGTTTTGATTTCTATCGATTTATAGTTATTGCCATAATATACCTTGGCATTTTTAGAAACATTACTTATCTTTCCAAGAATTTCAAAGTGTCCATCTTTAGACGGGCTTAGAACACCATAAATTTTTGATTTGATTTCGTCAAGTTTTTCAGTTTCATATTGTAAGGCACTACCATCGTCATACGCAATGATATTTCCCTTATCATCGTATTTATAATCGTATTCCTCTATTCTCTTACCAGTTTCACTTGTAAAGTCATCAACTTCTCTAAATTTCTTTTTAATGAGTTTCTTTAAGTCTTTGCTTTCAAAGTCTCTAATTGTTGAAATGGCTTTATTGATAGTAAAGCTAGATTTTTCTTCGGTAGCCTCTTCATTGTCTTGATGATGTTCTACTTCAGTTGCATCTTTTTTAAGACTATCCTCTTTTCTATTTCCTAAATTTTTAAATTTAGATTCGGCAATCTCGCCAAGCTTTTGGTATTTAGATGAATCCTGATCAGGATCTACTAGATAATAGGAAATCATCCCCTTTTCATCAGCATGATCAGCAAATTTAATTCTATGAATCTTTGTGAAATTGCTAGATCCATCTAATGCAATGACTTCAATGATTTTTCCTCTTAAATCTCCTGCACCATTAATTTCATAAATGGTATTTCCGTCTTTGTCAAGTTTTCTATTTCTTCCTTGACCCTCACCTGCATAAGTTACTTCAAGATTTTTCTCAACCTCTCCATCTTCATTAACAAGAGCGGCGCCAGCATACCAAACTTCGTTGGCAATCTCGTCAAATTTTTCAGGATGTTCTTTCTGATCTCTCGCAAATAAAGTTTCATTCTTGTATTGCTCTTTTACCTTATGATAAGTATCCTTTGTAATCAACTTAATTTTTTCAGGATTTGAAAAATCAATCGAAACAATCTTAGGGGCTGTGTTATCAATTTTTACAGGAATATAGGAAACCTGCCATGGATAATCTTTAGTTAATCTATATTTAAATTTATAGAAATATTGACCTTCTGCAATCGGTTCAAATTGACCTCTTATCTTAGTAGCAGGATCTTTGGTATCCTTGCTTTCTGGTGCATTTTCTTCTCTACCTCTAGGGTTATAAATGAGTCCATCCCATTTCAAGTCACCCCAAACTTTTAGTTTAGAAGATTTGATTCCCTTTGCATCATTTCTTTTAGAGTTTAAAATTCCTTTAATAAAGTGTTCTCTCGAAATGACTTTTAAGTCGATTTGATTTTCTCCCTCTTTATTTGTATTTACTATTGAAATCAATCCTTCTTCTGCACTTCTTAATACAAGCGGAGAAGGTGTTAATCCTCTTTCAAGTTGAGCATCTTGAGGATTTCCATTTGAATCTAAAGGATAAATTTTGGCAATATTAGAACCACTTGATGATGGTGCGTTGATTCCTTCGTTATTGAAAGCAAACAATTCTGGATTTTGATCAAGCGATGTTATATTTTTATCTTTTCTATTTTGTATAACTCCTGCTGGGTTAAATTTATCTATACCATGTTCTCCACCAATTCCCTTATTTAAGGTTCCTGGAATTTTTGGTTTACCATCATCATCATAACCTTCCATTGTTTTTGATTTTGATCCTTCTTCCCAGGCCCATTTATCAAGGATTGGTTCTTTATTCCAATCCCCAGCAAATCCCATTAGAGGCATCGATAAAGAAGGTTGGAAATTTGTTTTCTTCCCGTTGGAGTTTAGAGCTTCCATTTCTTCCACTGACTCAAAATGAATAAATGATTCTACAAATTTATTTTTATTTTTAGCCTCTCCAACGTTTATAACCGCATTTAAATCAAAGCTAGAGTTTGGGCTTATAGTGAAAGTGTCATGCTCAAATGTGATATTTGCTCCTTTGATTTTTTCTGGGTGAATTTCTGGAACAATTTGCTTCCCATCTGGGGATTTTTCGTCTTTATATGTTTCATCCAGTTTTAGTCTATCAGTTAGAGAATCTGTAGTTATAGCTGATGCTGAAACTTTAAAGGTCAAAGGTCTGTTTGATGTATTGTGAAGCTTAATTGTAAAGTATTTTTTATCTCCTTTTATTTCTTTAAGAGAAATAGAACCATAAGAGTTTACCAAACCTTTAGAATCCTTGTTTTTGAAAGTCGCTACGACTTCATTTCTCAAAGCATTGGCCACATTAATTAGCCCTGCTCCCTGCTGTCTAGGTGATGCAAAGTATTGGCTTTTTTCTTTCCAAGAAGTCGCATCCATCATAGGTCTTGCAGTATTTTGTAGGGCTATTTTTGTAAGACTCGTAAGGTCTATTTTGTCATCTCCCTCAAGATTTTTCAATACAGGTCTTTCAAGCATTTCCTTTAACTTTGGTCTGATCAAAACAGTAGAAGCTGCCACGATTGGAGTTGCCATACTAGTTCCTGACATATAGCCATAAGTTGATTTCCCATTAATGACATTGAGAGTGGATTTAATATTTTTACCTGGCGCTGATACATCAGGCTTCAAAAGCAAATCTGTTCTCGGTCCCCAAGATGTAGATCCTGCTGGAACTATGACATCTTCTTTATACAATTCTTTGTCTGTGTCAGGTGCAAACTTAAAGTCAATCTCTTTTTCGTCACCTACATTCGGTTTATTAGAATTATAGCTTGCCATATCGATTGGATAGTATTGCTCCAATTTATCTTTGAAATCTTCCTTATTATTTCTTTTAACTTCAGTTTTTTTATCAGGACTAATCATGTTCCATAGCTTTACACCATCATCTCCTGAAATTGAAAATACTTGACTAGTAGTTCCTTCATCCTCCTCATATCCCATAGCTGGAAGCTCTGTCCAATTATCTCTATTGTAGTAATTGACAGTATTTACAACCATAATGCCACGTGCGCCCTTATCCGTAGCTCTTTTAAAAGCATCTTTTAAATCCTTGGTATAAATTCTATCCATTACTGCAATTTTGCCCTTAAGATCCAATCCTATCAAATCTTGATCTTGACCTTTGCCTATATATACAAATTTCAATTTATCAGGAGCTTTTGAACCATCTTCATTTGTTGTGATTTTATTCTTATCGAAAAAGGCCCCTATATTTCTGTATTTAAAACTTTCTCCACCTATGTTGACTTTATCAAACTCAACTGTTTGATTTTTAGCAGATGCGACCGCTATCGCATCTTCATGTGCTGCAGTTCGCGTTACATTTCCAGTGTCGGTCATTTTCAGATTATTATTTGCTACTAAATCCCATGAAGAACTTGAAGCAGAAGTCGCATAGTTACCCGTAGCTACAACCATTGGAATGCCTGCTTTTCTTAACGCTCTAATAGCTTGCCAATATTTCTCACCTACAAGACCTGTCCCTGTAAAGCCAGATGATACCGAAACAACATCAACATTGTGTTTGATGGAATCTTCAATAGCATGAAACATTGTTTCATCTCCTGCGAAGCCAGATCCTGCGTCAGAGTACATTTTATAAGAGAAGATCTGTGCATTAGGAGCAATTCCATCTATTCCGTTAAAGTTCTTGATGTCTTTTTCAGTATCATTTCCCGCAAGAATCCCTGCAATATGCATTCCATGTGGATCAAAATAATCGCTTCCATCATCAGCTTTTTCTACAGTTATTTTACCACCATTATAATAATTGAATGCATGAGGAATTTTATCACTCAACCAGAAATTTTTATCAGTGCCTTTTAAGTCTTCTTTTTTAAATCTCATTGAGTCTTTAGCATCATCATCAATCCTCATGGCCTTATGCCTATAATCCGTTCCCGTATCTATATTTGAAATGACCATACCCCGGCCATCAAAATTTTTCCCAAATTGAGCATTAATGACCTTTAGGTAATCGATAGCCTCCTCAACTCCAATTTCCTTTCGGGCATGATTCATCATCGGTTGGACTTTCTGTGCCCTTTCAACAGATGAGATACCTTCTATTAGTTTAATCTTATCCAAATTATCTGGAGTTGTTTCTATTGCAACACCATTAAAAACCGTATCATAAGTATATAAAACTTTTGTATCTTTAAGATTGGATAATTCCTTGATTGCTTTTTCTCCAGATTCTTTATCTTTAAATTCAGCAATATAGACAAGTTTATCCTCTTTTTTGGGACTTTCTGGGTCTTTACTTGCAGACGAGTCCGCTTTATCTCCTTGGGATTGATTGGAATCTTCTTTGATTTTTTCTTCTTCATTGCTAGTGTTATTGTCTATTACAGGATTTTTACTAACAACTTCTTTTTCCTCAATAATTGTTGTTTTCTTTTCTTCAGTATCCTTTGAAGTTTCTATAACATTATGAATATCTTCAAGTTTTTCTTTGTTTTCGTTTTGTTTACCTACTACTACTGTTTCTTTATCAGGTATTTTTAAAGAATCTTCAGAACTAGGTGTATCTGCTAGGATTACCTCGTTAGGAACATATGCTCCTAAAATAACTGCAGCTGTGGTTAATGACAATACTGTACTTTTTTTCATTTTAATTCCTTACATATTTATTTAACTTCCAATAGATAGTAAACTTTAACTTTGCTAGCCTTTGTTATAAAAAGTTTTACTAAGTATTATCTAGGAAATAGAGTAGTGCATTTATATATAATTGTTAACTCTCTGAAAATAGTATATCAATTAAAAATTTTTAAGTCAAGAAAAATTAATATGCGTTAATTTGTTTTTTAACACACATTAAAAATATAGAGTCAAAAACTTTCGTAGTTAGCTGGGGTACATTATCAGAACATTCACACCATCAAAAATAGTAGCAATCAAATTAAAGCACTAGCAACATCACAAAGTCAAACATCATTGATGAAATATCAGCGCTATTAAACAATATAAAAAACCGCTAAGAATAAGACTTAACGGCTATCTTCTACATATCTATTTTTTCAAATCCTCAGTCGTTTATCGACCTATAACCTAGGCTTTACGAGTGCCTTGCTCTGCCAACTGATACTCAATGAAAATCAAAAAGCAAACTAGGAAACTAGCCGCAGGTTGCTAAAAGCACTGCTTTTAGGTTGTAGATAGAACTGACAAAGTCAGTAACATATATACGGCAAGGCGACGTTGACGTGGTTTGAAGAGATTTTCGAAGAGTATGAGCTAAATCGGCTATTACACTTAAAGTATAGCACTCTGAGAATAGGTGTCAAGTAATATTATTCAAGCTTCTTAATCAAAATCTGACAAGGGTTTTGAGAGCCCCAAAGCTGTGGAAAAATCTCTAACTTTTTAAAACCAAGACTGCGATAAAAGACATTCGTTCGATCATAATCTTTATTAGAACTTTCTGCCACTGTTTTGACCTGCAGATAATCAACTTTTTTACGAGCTTCGCTCTCTAAAGTAGCAAGCAATTGGCTCCCAATTTTTCTACCTTGATAAGCTTTTTTTACGCCGAGACAATCAATCTCTGCACAATCTTCACTCGAATAGGACAAACTTACAAATCCAGTCAAATCACTCTCCTGATAGGCGGCCCAAACTTGCAAATCCGTGGTTCCTTCTATATAGGCTTGTGTGCTTTCTGGGATTCCAAACCATTCTGGCAAATCCTTCAAAACCTCAGCGACAACTGCCTTTTTTTGATTTTCATACTTGACTTCTTCAATTACAAACATCATAAGTTCCTTTCTTGATTTTAGTCTTACTTTAGCTTTTACGAACCTGCACTTTCGTAGGAATCCAAGCCCTTGTCCCAGAGTTTCAAGGAAATACCTAAGAAGACCAGGGAAATCAAAATCAAACCTCCGATGTTAAAAAAGACATCCTTGTCCTGCAAGAAATAGCTAGCAGGATAATAGGCCGTAAAGGCAAATGGTACGATAAAGCTAATCAACCAACGAAGAGCGGAATTATAAATTGAAATTGGATACTTGGCAAAATCATTAAACATATAGAAAATGTAAATCATGGCGCCTGACTGCTTGGTCCAAAAAGCAATACTGGCTGTAGCGATTTTCAAGGAAGTATAAATCAAGGTCGCAAAAGGAATACAAACTAGGAAAAGCAGTAATTTTGGAAGCGTCCAAGCAATGCTGGTCACTGTTGTTCCCAGTAGGATGCCACCGACCAAGAGTTCGCCCAAGGCATCAATCTGAAAGGTCTCAACTAGGATGTGAAAGAGAGGATTGATAGGACGAGTCAGATACTTGTCAAACTCACCTTTTCTCACCAAGCGTTGCCCTAGCGCCCATAGATTGTCAAAAAAGAGATGGTCCAGTCCCTTGGGAATCAAGGAAAATCCATAGATAAAAGCAATTTCTTGAAAAGTCCAACCTTCTAGGGATGGAATATGTTGAAAAATGACATTGAGAAACAAGAGATTCAAGCCTTGAGTTAGAAAAACTCCCAGCACACCAACCATAAAATCAATCTTATATTCCATGATTTGTTTGATGTATTGTCTGATAAAAATCAGATGCATGCGTTGATATTTTTTCATACTAACCTCCCTGAATGGTAATAAAGGACTGGACTCGTTTCCAAATCAACTGAGACAATCCCACCATCACTAAGAGCCAGAAGAATTGCAAAGCGAGTGCCTGAAGAATCTGATTAGTATCGTATTTCCCAACAATGATCATAACCGGAGTATAAATCAAGGATGAAAAAGGCAAGAAGGAGAGAATATCTGCAACGACCTTCGGAAAGAAAGCCAAGGGAATCAAACTTCCTGACATAAAGGCCACTAAGGAAGTCTTGAGTAGATTGGAACCCCAAAGATTTTTAAAGACAAAGGCTGAAAAACCAAAGCAGATATTAAAGAAAAAGTTAATCAGATAGGCCAGCGTCAAGCTAAAAAGATAAAGGACAGTTAAGGCTAGCACTTCTACAATGCCTTGCCCAGATAAGATTTTCATCAAAACAATGACACTTAAAAATGGCAGTCCAACGCTAATAAAAATCAACCACTTGGAACCAAGCTCGGTAAAAAGATAGGAGGCTGCAAAATGCACTGGTCGCAGCAAGCGCATGATAATGGATCCATCCTTAACCTCCTCCCCAATCATAAAGGAAGAATCGGATCTAGTCAGAAGATTGGTTACAAAACTCATGATGATATAGAGGGTGATATCTGCCATACTAAAGCCCTGAATCAAGGACTCTTGTGAGGAATCAAAGACAGCCTTCCAGAGATAAAAGGCCACAAAAGCTCCCATGACATCGCCGATCCGATAAAGAATAAAGTTGACTCGATAGGTAATCAATTCCTGAACACCTGCATTGATAAAGGGTTTATAACGTCTCCACAATTTGACCATCTTAGAGCTCCTTTCGATAGAAGCGGCGGATAATATCTTCAATATCCGTATCCATCATCTTCAAATCGCGGATTTCAAAATCAGACAGGGTTTGCTTAATAATATCAGCCGATTGGTAGCGAGAACTATCGAATTCAATGTTGAGACTGTTTCCTTGTCTATCAATAGTCATATCCGAAAATCCTTCATAGTGAGAAAGGAGATGACTTTGATCTGGTAGCAGTTCAAAAGAAAGAGTCTTCATCTTGCCAAAGGTTTCCTTGAGCTGGCTAACCGTTCCATCAAAAATCTCTTGCCCCTTGTCAATCATAAAAATCCGATCACAAAGTTGCTCAATGTCGCTCAGGTCGTGAGTGGTCAAGAGAATGGTGGTTTCTTCCTCCTGATTGATCTGGGTAATAGCCCGACGAATGTTATCCTTGACCGAAACGTCCAAACCAATGGTCGGTTCATCTAAAAAGAGAACCTTGGGATTGTGGAGCAAGGAGGCCGCAATATCCGCCCGCATCCGTTGACCCAGTGAAAGAGTCCGCACAGGATCCTTGATAAAGTCCTTCAAATCCAAGACTTCATTCAAAAAGTCCATGCGCTTGTGGAAGAGCGAGTCTGGCACATCGTATATCTCTTTCAAGACCGTGTAGGTCTCTTGCAGCGCCAAATCCCACCATAACTGGGTACGTTGCCCAAAGACCACTCCAATATCCTTTACATAATCCTGACGATTATCCTGCGGAATCTTGCCGTTAATCCGACAAAAACCAGATGTCGGTTTTAAAATCCCTGTCAACATTTTGATAGTTGTCGACTTCCCAGCACCATTGGCACCAATAAAACCTAAAATCTGGCCCTTTGGCACCTCAAAGGTCAAATCTTTAACCGCTTCAAAGGTCTGCTTTTCAGGATGAATAAAGGAACGCAAAGCCCCCTTCAAACCCGGTTCCTTTACTGTCTTCACAAAATTTTTCTGAAGATGTTCCACTTCTATCATTGCCATAAATCTCTCCCTATGGTAAGGAATAGAAAATCGTATTTTCAAACGCAAGTATTCTAAATCCTTACTTTCTACACCTTCTACATTTTATTATTACAAAAGGCTTTATACCAACCTATTATAGTCCAATAAAAAATGGAATGCAAGCGTTTGCCTGTAGATTGTGAAATTAGATATTTCTCTCTTAAAATGGTATGTTTAACCCAAAATTCTAGTTTAATAGTTCCCTTAAAACACCAAAAACCCACCCAATGGGCAGGTTCTGTCTGTATTGTTCAGCTAGATTAAGCTTTAGCATCTGGAGCATAATGAACAGTTTTTTCCATGTTTCTTAAAAAGCTTTAATTATGATTTTATAGTAGATTGAATAAGGTATGAACAACTCGCTTAGGAAAGTCAATCTAATCTCTAGAAATATTTTTAACAGTCGTATTGTACTATTTTAGATTCAACCTACTAGATATAAGTTCCATGAAATAGAATATAATCTGACTAAATGCGTATATGTCAATCAGATTTGTTCCCGATTTCAAACAGTAATCTGTCCAAGCTACTTGATTGATGTAACACTCTCAAGATGGTAACTGTATCCTTATCAAAACGATAAAACACTGAATAATTTTTTACTAGTAGTCGTCTAACTTTAATATCTAAACTGAGCAATTCCTCTACAATAGCACATCTTTCAGGAAATATTTCTAAGGTTTTAATCCCTTCTGCAATAGCTTCAAAGTGACTCATAGCAGTTTCCGGCGATTGAAGCTCATCTGCGATATAATGATAAATGGCTTCCATATCTCCTTCAGCTCTTTTTAAAATATTAATGGTTATTTTATTCATACGTTCCGTTCCTTAAATTCTTTAAAGAACTCATTGACAGATCGAACATGACCATTTTCTGCTTCATGATAAACTTCAACCATCATTTGTCCAAATCGTTCAGCTGTCATTTCCTCTACATTCACTGATGAAGGTACATCTGGCAATGCAATATCAAAAGGTATTTTCTTCGTTAATGATACTTGTTTCAATAATAGTGTAACTAATGTTGATATCGGCATCCCAAGCTGCTTCAAAACCTGTTCAGCTGATTGTTTATCTAATTCATCAACTCGAACACTAATTGTAGCTGTTTTTCCCATTCTTATCACCTCACTTACAATTTGTACTGTAATTGTACAGCAATTTGCATTACTTGTCAATTAATACTCAATGAAAATCAAAGAGCAAACTAGGAAACTAGCCGCAGGTTGCTCAAAGCAGTGCTTTGAGGCTGTAGATAGAACTGACGAAATCAGCTCAAAACACTGTTTTGAGGTTGCAGATGAAACTGACGAAGTCAGTCACATATATACGGCAAGGCGACGTTGACGTGGTTTGAATTTAATTTTCGAAGAGTATTAGTCCAAAATTCTGGCTTAATAGTCTCCTGAAAACGCCAAAAAACCTGCCCCAAAGGGCAGGCTGGTGGTTAAGAAAAAAATTTTTTAATCGAAAAAACTCACGATTCTACTGTTAATCCTTCAGTATTTAATGATTGTCATCAGTCTGAAATGATTTCTAACCCCTCAATTACTCTTTAAAAAATCTTCAATACGAGAAACAACTTCATGATTTTGATAATGATAAAGGTCGTGTGGTACGTCCATATATATGACTTTCACATTAGACTGTTCACTAGCAAATTTCTCTGCAAAATTCTGCCATTCTGATTGACCAAAACTAGTACCTTGACCGTTAGACACCAGTAGTAAGGTAGGAATTTTCGGATTAATGTTTGAGGGAACTTTCTTGGCATTTTCCTTTACCTTTTGGGATTCATGAAGCATGGCTTGTGACATCAACTGCTTATAAGCTAGAAGTTTATATTGTTTTCGTTCACTTTCGATCAGAGTTGGATTTTTTATATAAAAGGACTCAGGGAAGTAGCGTAATAAGCCAATCTTGCTGCTCCAAAATGCCACAGTGATTAAGGCCTGATTTTGCTTTAAATTCTCATAACTAGCTGGCAGTGCCCAATCTAACCCAACCAAGGTTTTTACTTCATCAGGATATTTTTCCTGCCAAGCTAAACTCTCAAGACTAGCCATGGAATGAGACAAAATGATAAAAGGACCTTTGACATTTGCTTGTGAAAGAGCTTGACGCGTCTCAGACAAAACCTCCATCACATCTCTTGAATGGTTGCTATCATCACTATAACCATATCCCGCCCTCTCCACGATAACTACCTTATACTGTTTCGATAAGGATTCCGATACTTCTTTAAAATCCAATATAGGAGCAGCAATACCAGCACCTGAGAGAACTACTATAGTCTCAGGGCCATCCCCTTCAACGTAAACATTTATTTGATGTCCATTGACGAGAACTTGTTGCCCCATAGGTGTCAGTGAGGCTTCTTCCTTTTCCAAACTGATACGGTGAAAGATGAATGTAGCGAGTAAAAACAAAAGAATGAAACTAAGAAAGGCAAGAAACCATTTTTTCAGTATTTTCATAGCATTATTGTACAAAAAATCGAACCTTTTAGCAACTTAAGATTGGTTCTTTTACAGTATATTCGCTATATATCCAGACACCAAAAAAACCTGCCTATTGGGCAGGTTTCATCTGTATTGTTCAGCTAGATTAAGCTTTACCTTCTGAACCGAATACGTCGATACGTTCTTCAACTGATGCTTGGATAGCTTTTACACCGTCAGCCAAGAATTTACGTGGGTCGAAGAGTTTTTTCTTGTCGTATTCTGCTTCGTTTGCTTCGTAGTCACGAGCAAATTTACGAGTTGCGTTAGCGAATGCGATTTGGCATTCTGTGTTAACGTTAACTTTCGCAACACCAAGTTTGATAGCTGCTTGGATTTGCTCATCAGGAATACCTGAACCACCGTGCAATACGATTGGGAATCCTGGAACAGCTTCAGTCAATTTTTGCAAGTGATCAAGGTGAAGACCTTTCCAGTTTTCTGGGTAAGGACCGTGGATGTTACCGATACCAGCTGCCAAGAAGTCGATACCAGTTTCAACCATTGCTTTAGCGTCTTCGATTGGAGCCAATTCACCATCACCGATGATTCCGTCTTCTTCACCACCGATAGTACCAACTTCAGCTTCCACTGATACACCATTTGCATGAGCAAATTCTACAACTTTACGAGCTTTTTCAAGGTTTTCTTCAACTGGAAGGTGTGAACCATCAAACATAACTGAAGTATAACCAACTCGGATACACTCAAGTGCATCTTCATAGTGACCGTGGTCAAGGTGGATAGCTACTGGTACAGTGATACCCATTGATTCAACAAGGTTAGCGATCAAGTTGCGAGCAACTTTGTAACCACCCATGTATTTAGCAGCACCCATTGAAGTTTGGATCAAAACTGGAGCTTTTTTAGCTTCTGCTGCACGCAAGATAGCTTGAGTCCACTCAAGGTTGTTTGTGTTAAATCCACCAACTGCATAACCGTTGTCACGAGCTGCTTGGACAAATTTTTCTGCTGAAACGATTGCCATTTTATCAGGCCTCCTGTATATTTTTATGGGTCATCCCATTTACATTGTTCATTTTATCACTTTTTGACAAAAAAATCTAGTTTTTCCCGCAGTTTCGATTGAATTTCTTCTAGTTTCATCTATGTAAACCCTTTCTATCTCTAGTCTTGGGCGACTTTTGGAAAAGCTATGTAGAAGGTTAAAAGATTCTCCGCCATCTCGAAACGATAGGGTAATTTTTCATGTTCCAATAGACTCTTGACCACAAAGAGCCCCATCCCAGACCCCTTGGCCTTGCGGCTAGCATTGTCAGAAAAAGATTGGGTTAGTTTTTCTTGTTCTTCTGGACTGCAGCTATTTTCGATAAAGAATTCCCCTTCTCTCTCTCCAATGCCAACCAAGCCACCTGGAGTGGAGTGCTTGATGGCATTGCTGATGAGGTTAGATAGGATCAACTTCATAACTGATGGGTTTAGACAAGCCTGCTGATGTGTCAAACTATTGTCTATCTGGAGTTCTCTTTCTTTGGCTAGTAAGGCATAATCCTTAACGAGACTTTGCGTCATCTGGTATAAGTCAATTTGTTCCCTATCATCTCGCAATTCCTGCACAGACGAGAGAGAAAGTATCTGGAGAACGTGGTGATTGAGCTCATCTACAATCCCCAAGGCAACTCCTAGATAGTGGTCTCTATCCTTATAACGACCAATATTCTCTTTCATGTTTTCGATCAGGATTTTCAAACTAGCCAGAGGTGTTTTCAATTCATGAGAAGCCCCTCGCAGGAATTCGACCTTCATCTTTTCGAGCTGGAGAATAGCTTCATTCTTGTCATGCAAGTCCGCAATGACAGTCAAAAGATGCTGGTAAAGGCTATTGATTTGTTCCTTGAGATCACCAATCTCATCCTTGGAATCCACGCGCAAACGTACTTGAGCATCCAGATCCATCATCCGACGGGTCACTCGCTTAATTTCCAAAATCGGAGCAACAATGGTCCGAGCATAGATATAGGCTACCAAAAGGGAAATCAGAAAGGATGCCAGCAAGGTATAGGGAAGAAACTGGAGACTGATTTGCTCTGCTTCCTTTTGCAAATCCATGGAAACTAGAAACTGGAGAGTCATGGTACCACCGTCCTGCGTTGTCACCTCACGCTCCTCAATAAAGAGGGAAGTTGTCTGGCGGTCCGTATCCAGAGGAAGACTGTCCTTAACTTCTAACTTGTCATCAGTCATCTCGCCCTTGACTGCCCCTTTGATATCACTAGTCTGGGAATACAGGTCTAAGACTTGCTCGATACTCTGCCTGTCTTTCCCTTCTAGGGACTGGGCAATGGCTGTTGCCTTCTGACCAATGGTTTCCTGACGGTGGCTCAAATAAGTCGAAGGAAAAAGAAAATAAATAGCTAAATGAAGGCAAATAACCAGAACGCTAAAAATCGAGAAGGTATAGATAAATATCTTTGTAAACAAACCTGTTCGTTTCATTTTCGCTCCAATTTATAACCAACATTGCGCACAGTGAGGATGCAGTCCAAACCTAGCTTTTTCCGCAGTTCCTTGATGTAAACATCAATGACACGGTCAAAGGGAACCTCATCTGTCGCTTTCCAGACGGCATCAATTATCTGAGATCGGGTCAAAGCCCGTCCTTCATTTTTCACCAGATAGTCCAAAATTTCCAACTCTTTAGCATTAACAGCCACTTCTTGACCTGCTAGGCTGGCACTGTAGCTCTCAAAGTCCACCTTGGTATCCTTATAGGAGAAGACTCGTCCTGTATCGTAGTAGCGCTTAAAAATCGCGTCTACCCTCACTTTTAAGAGGGAGAGGGAGAAGGGCTTTTCCAGATAGCCATCTGCCAGAGAGGCAAAGGCGCTCAGCTTGTATTCCTCATCCTGAAAGGCGGTCAGCATCAAGACAGGGACTTGGCTGGTTTTACGAATCTCCGCTAGGACTTCTAGGCCATTGAGCTTGGGCATCTGGATATCCAGTAAAACCAAGGCTATTTCATAGCTGGAAAATTTTTCTAAGGCTTCTTGACCGTCTGCTGCCTCAATGGTTTCATAACCGCAATCCGTCAAATAGTCACTGACTCCCTCACGGATCATCTCTTCATCTTCTACAATTAAAATTTTCATACTTTAACTGCTCTCTTTTTTATTTTTCTTATACTCAATGAAAATCAAAAAGCAAACTAGGAAGCTAGCCGCAGGTTGCTCAAAGCACTGCTTTGAGGTTGTAGATAGAACTGACAAAGTCAGCTCAAAACACTGTTTTGAGGTTGTGGATAGAACTGACGAAGTCAGTAACCATACCTACGGTAAGGCGACGCTGACGTGGTTTGAAGAGATTTTCGAAGAGTATTAGAATAAATACCTACTCTATTTTCTATTATAGCCTCTTACTGGCCTTTTGTCTTTAATCAACTGACCACTAGATAAAACAAAGAGAGCCTATCGCTCTCTCTGCTTGCATTTGGCTCTCTATGGACTGAAAATTATTTAGCCGCTTTTGAAAATGTTACAACGTAGTTATAATCTTTCCCATTAGCTTGATATACATAGTCCTCTTTGAAAGTATAGCCGCGTTTGCTCAACTCTTCCTTCTTAGCATCAACTTGGCTCTTGACCGCTGCTTTCACCTGTTCATTTGTTGAACCTTCCGCGACTTCAAGAGGAGTTCCATTGATATCTCCTAGGAAACCTGCAATATCTTTCATTTGATCAAAATTATAAAAAACATTTACTTTGACCTTTTGAGGAGATGGTTGTTCTAGACTTCTACGATTTCTGCTAGCGCGTGGTTGAACTGCTGGAGCCATTCTGAAACCTGAAGTTCCTGTAGTCTCCTTAGTGAAAGTGACTACGTAGTTATAATTTTTCACAGTAGTATCTTGCTCAAAAATAATGTCATTTTTCACATGATACCCTCTAGCAGCTAAGTCTTTTATCTTGGCTTCAATTTTTTCTTTTACTAGCTCTTTTGCCTGTGCTTCACTCGTTCCAGCAGGAATTCTGACAGTGTTATCTTCTCCCGGGTCAGATAGGAAGCCATGAATATCTGGCATTCCAGCGAAGTTATAGCTAATATTTACAGTTCCATCTGGTTCTGATGTTGAACGTGCCACTCTTCTTGCTCTTGCTTGAACTGATGGGGCATTTCTAAAACTTGAAGTCCCTTCTGAAGTTGAAGAAGGCTGTGTTGAGCTTTCTGATGGAGATGCTACTGCTGATCTGGAAGTCCCACTTGCACCATGACCAATCGCTGTGCTTCCATTGTCAATAGTAGTTCCACCAGGACCATTATTGGTCAAGCCTTCTCTACCATAATTCGGACTTGAAACTTCTTCACCTGGAACATCCAATGCATTGATTTCATTTTGATATTTTTCTGTAACAGTAGCTACTTCTTCATCGTCTTTTGCTTTGTTAATTTCTTCTATCGCTTTATCTTGTAACGTCTTTAATGCTTCTTTTAATCTTGCCTTTTCATCTGCATCAGTAACTTTTTCAATCGCATCTGCTTTTATTTTAACAACTTCACCGATATTATCATCTATGCTCTCCTTTTTAGCTGACTTCAAGGCTTCTTCCTTCTTAAGTTCTTCTTCTGATTTTGGCTCTGGAGTTGATGTTTCTGGAGTCGGAGTTGATGTTGCTGAATTCCCTGAATCATTTGTAGCATCTGCAGATGGAGTATTGGAAGATTCTGACGGTGTTTCAGATTTACCTGATTCTCCAGCTGGCTGTGTAGTGGAATTGGTATCGCCTGATGTGACCGGTGCTTCTTCACTTGGGGTTACCGGTGATGATGTTGAATCAACTGTAGGAGTTGTAGATGATGCTCCAGACTCTTCTGAATGATTACCTGTTGATGGAGATTCAACTGAAGAAGCTGATTCATCGTCTTTCGGTGCTGAGGCTGTTGGTTCCTCTACTTTTGGCGCTGGGGCCGATGGCTCGTCCGCTTTTGGTGTTGTTGCTGATGGCTCTTCCACTTTCGGTGCTGGGGCCGCTGGCTCTTCCACTTTCGGTGCTGGTGTTGCAGGTTCTTCCACTTTCGGTGCTGGTGTCGTTGGTTCCTCTGCTTTTGGCGCTGGGGCCACTGGCTCTCCTGCTTTTGGTGCTGGGGCCACTGGTTCCTCTGCTTTTGGCGCTGGGGCCACTGGCTCTTCCGCTTTTGGCGCTGGGGCCACTGGCTCTTCCGCTTTTGGCGTTGTGCCTGCTGGTTCTTCCGCTTTTGGCGCTGGTGCCGCTGGTTCCTCTGCTTTCGGTGCTGGAGTTGCAGGTTCCTCTACTTTTGGCGCTGGAGCCGTTGGCTCTTCAGCTTTTGGTGCTGGAGTTGCAGGTGCCTCTGCTTTTGGCGCTGGGGCCACTGGCTCGTCTGCTTTTGGCGTTGTGTCTGCTGATGGTTCTTCCGCTTTCGGCGTTGTGCCTGCTGGCTCTTCCACTTTCGGTGTTGTGCCTGCTGCTGGTTCTTCTGCTTTTGGTGTTGTGCCTGCTGCTGGCTCGTCCGCTTTTGGCGTTGTTCCTGCTGCTGGGTCTTCTACTTTTGATGTTGTGCCTGCTGCTGGGTCTTCCGCTTTCGGCGTTGTGCCTGCTGCTGGGTCTTCTGCTTTCGGTGCTGGTGCCACTGGCTCTTCCACTTTTGGCGTTGTAGCCGATGGTTCTTCTGCTTTTGGCGCTGTTCCTGCTGGCTCTTCCACTTTCGGTGCTGGGGCCGCTGGCTCTTCCACTTTCGGTGCTGGTGTTGCAGGTTCTTCCACTTTCGGTGCTGGTGTCGTTGGTTCCTCTGCTTTTGGCGCTGGTGCCGCTGGCTCTCCTGCTTTTGGTGCTGGGGCCACTGGTTCCTCTGCTTTTGGCGCTGTTCCTGCTGGCTCTTCCACTTTCGGTGCTGGTGTCGTTGGTTCCTCGGCTTTTGGTGCTGGTGCCACTGGCTCTTCTGCTTTTGGCGTTGTGGCTACTGGTTCTTCTGCTTTTGGCGTGGTAGCTACTGGTTCCTCTACTTTTGGTCCTGGCGCCGTTGGCTCTTCTACTTTTGGCGCTGGAGCCGATGGTTCTTCTGATTTCGGTGTTGGAGCTACTGGTTCTTCTGCTTTCGGTGCTGGTGTCGCTGGTTCTTCTGTTTTCGGTGTTGGTGCCACTGGTTCTTCTGTTTTCGGTGCTGGCGCCACTGGCTCTTCCACTTTCGGTGCTGATTCTGATGAAGCTGAAACTTCAGAACTTGGATTTGAAGCTAAAGGTTGATTTGTAGTCCCTGTATTTGAAGGGGCATTGTCTGTTACTGAACTTGATTCACCTGAATCAGCACTAGTTGTAGCGCCCAGTGATGGAGCATTTGAAACTTCCTCCCTTGTTTCGGCTTTTGGCGCAACTGTGACTGGTGTTTCTGATTTCAGTGCTGGCGATATTGACTCTTCAGCTTTCGCTGCCGATACTGCTGGTGTTTCCACAACTACTGGTGTCGTTTGTTTAACAGTAGTTGTTTGCTCTCCAGTTACAGTATTTGTCTTTGTTTCAACTTCATAACTTTGACAGCTACCAGAATTATCAATTGACACTCGCTGTCTTTTGACTTCTGTATTTCCATCTTTTAGAAAAGCTTCTTCGCTAAAATACAATTTATTATTGACAAAAATCAAATCTCTATTTGCAATACGATTTATCTCAACCAAACTATCAACAGATAGTCCTGTTGCTCCACTAATAGCACTCAGTGTATCTCCCCACTTAATAGTATAGTGTGATAAATTGTCTATATTTTGAATATCAGCTTTTACTTCTGCAACTGTTCTGGCTACCCAAACACCATCTTGTTCATTAGCTGAAACAGTTGGAGCTAAAAAGCCCAGTCCCAATAAAATCACACCTGTCGCAACAATTGCACCAGTTCTTAATTTTCTAAAGCCACGTAGGGATAAAGTCCCTCTAACATTTGTTTGTCTCATTGTTTTCCTCACTATTTTATATTTTTTAAAAAGGCAAACTCAGCCACAGCAGGCCCGTCTACCTTTGCAATCTGGATAGATATCTACAGGTTTTCTATTTATTTAAAAGCAAATTATGAATAAATTTTTATGCATATTTGAATATAGAAATTGTAAATTGTCCTTCCACTGAATTCCACGATTTTAGTATATCACATACACCAACAAAAGTACAAAGAAAGCAACTGAAAGCAATGATTTTCACCACTGCTTTCGGCTCTATTTTGTATTGTTAAATATCCATTCTCTATCTATCATTCTGAAATATAAAAACAAGATGCAGTCTCTATTTTAGACTAATTTTTTCAAACTTATTCGCTATCCAGCAGAAGCTCTTTTGGTTGTTTTCTAAGGAGATTGCTTGAAGCAAGCGCCATAACGAGAACCACTAGAACCAAGGCAAGGACAAAGACGATGATAAAGTCCGATGTCTGAATGGAAATATCTAGGCTCGACAAGGTCTTGCTAAAGCCATCTACTTCTGCACCACCACCAAGGTTAGAAGCTTGAGCAGCCTTGCTGGCTTGCTTGGCAACACCTGAAGTGACATTGGCAAGAACAGTATTTCCGATTGCACGAGCTGTGTAGTTGGCTAGAAAGTAAGCAGAAACAAGAGCAGGGATGGCAATCAAGATGGATTCAGTGATGAATTGACCCAAGATACTTGCCTGTTTGAGACCAATAGAGAGGAGGATTCCCACTTCCTTGCGACGAGCGTTGATCCAAAGGCTGAGCAAGAGGGCAAGGAGGAGAACTGAGAAGCTCAAGCTACCCCAGAAGAGGAGGTTGGCCATCTTGTACATACCAGAGATGGATTGCTCTAGAGCTGGGTAGTTTGAGGAGCTCTTCACAAGTGTATAGCTCTTCCAATTTATACCACTGATACCATTCAACTCTTTCATGACATCATCCAAGTTCTTGTCCGCTGTTACAAAGAAGGTTGCGTCCCCATAAATAGCTGTGTCTTCTGTGTATCCATAAAGTTTTGCAGCAGTGTGAATGTCTGTGATAGCTGTATTTTCATAGAGTTCTTGTGAGTAGGTTACTGCCGACTTATTGTGACCATCAAAGAGTCCCTTGATTGTCACTTCGACTGTTTCCTTGGCCCCTTTTTCATTGTCTGCATCATAGACATTGGAGTCCAGTTTAACCTTATCTCCTACTTTCCAGCCGTGTTTGGCTGCCAAGTCCTTGTGCATGAGGATCTTGCCCTTGTCGTCGTTTGTTAGGTGCTCACCTTCGACCAGCTTATAAGAACCAGAGACAAACTTGTCTTCTTTAGAGGAGTCATTGACACCTGTAATCATCAAGCTACTTCCAAAATGTTTAGAACGGTCAGGAGTCAGATTTTTCTTGGTATCTGGCGTTTCGATAAGTTCATATCCAGTCAAATCTCCGATAGCGTTGATGCGTTTCACATAAGACTCAATGGCCTTATTTTCGGTAATTTTTTTGATATCTTCACCTTTAATATTCCCAGCACCACGTGGCGTTCCTTGATTGACGCGACGATTGATTTGCATGGAGAAGCTATTGGTGATATTTTTAAAGGTCTCCTGAGAAGCCTTGGCAGTAGCTCCCTTGATCGACAAGCCGACCAAACTCAAGCTCGCCATAAGGAGAATAATCAGGAAGATGACAATCGATTTGAAAAACTTCCTTGTAACATAGGCAAATGCGTTGTGTAACATAGATTCCCTTTCTAGATTTGATTTTATTTCAATGTCTTATAACTTATATAAATTATTTTTTTACTATTTCCCTTAGATTGTGCGGACGGGAGCAACTTCCTGTAGGAATTTCATCCCTAATTTTTGAGCCATATGTCTCAAAAATTCCGGACTAGATAATAACTTTGTTATTATCTAGGCTATCACTACTGCGGGAAATAGTTGTTAAAGACTCACTTCGTTTATTATTGCTTTACACGTATCTGATTACCAACTAATACTATTTTAAAGTTTAATAACTAGATTCTATATTTCAGTCAGTTTCTTATCTTTCAACTCAAGTGTAATATCTGACGCTTGTGCCACTTCTTTGCTGTGGGTAACGACGATCACACATTTACCTGTTTTCTGGGCAAGTGATTTGAGCAGTTCGACAATATCTCCAGCAGTTTTAGGGTCCAGATTTCCCGTTGGCTCATCAGCTAGAATAACTGGAGCTTCTGATACCAGACTACGAGCTATGGCAACACGTTGCTGTTGACCACCTGATAACTGGAGAACATTCCGCTTGATCTGACTTTCATCCAAACCAAGCTCAAGAAGTGTATCCTTCCTTGCTTTTTTGTTGACCAAGCGGATATTTTCCAGCGGAGAAAGATAATCTATCAAGTTATAATTTTGAAAGACCAAAGAAATATGGTGCATACGATGGTAAGAATACCCCTTCTTACGAATGTCCTCTCCTTGGAAAAGAATCGAACCTTCAACAGGACTATCTAGACCAGCAAGGAGGGACAAGAGAGTGGATTTTCCTGCTCCCGACTCACCAATGATACTGTAAAATTTCCCGGGTTCAAAATTATAATTGATCTGATATAAAACTGCCTCAGCAGTGTTCTTATAACGGTAGGTAAGGTCTTGTAATTGTAATAAAGTCATGATTTCTCCTTCTTAACTAATAGATGATAAAATTTCTTTAGGCGATTTTCTAAATAAGAATAGGAAACAAAGGGCTACAGACAAGCAACTAAGCAGAACTAGAAAAACATAGGATTCTGCAAAAGATAGGATGCTGGTTGATAGACTGCTTGCTTTGGCTAGCGTGTCTTGTAAGCTTGCCTGATCTCCACTTGCTAGTAGAGTTTGGAGTAGGTAAGATGTGATAGCGTTTCCTGCAACAAATGCCGGAAGCAAAGATCCTAGAGATACCAAAACTACCTCTAAACAGAACTGTAGGAAGATCGAGCTTTTGCCTTTTCCAAGTGCAAGTAAAATCCCCACTTCGTAGACTCGTTCTCTCAACCAGAGAGACAAGACTAAAATCAAGGCGCCTGCTCCAGCTATCATCATCCCATAAAGGAAGATGGTCAGAAAGGTTTGGAAGGTTGCAACTGAGTCTTTGATTTGTTCAAAAGCCTTGCTTTCCTTCTCAACTTGGTAGCCTTGATTTTCTAAGGCCAAGTTTTCCACCTGCTTCATGAGTCCGTCCATTTCCTTAGGATTTTCTACATAGAAGCGCGCTGCACTGACTTGAGCTTCACTATTTCCCAGAAGGGTCTGGCTACTTTCATAGTCAGTAAAGACCTGGTTTTCACTGAAGTCTGAAGACAAGCCTGTGAATTTCTCTTGTTTTTTACCAGAAAAAATTCCGACAATCTCAAACTCTACTGTTTGCCCTTTTCCAGATTCTGACTGACCAGCATCCAAGACAATCTTGTCATGAAGGGAAAGAGCATTCTTCTTAGCCAGCTCTTCGTGTATTATGATTTTCTTTGAATCCCCTTTTTGAATGTGTCGCCCTTCTTTTAGATTGAAAGCCGAGCTGGTAAAGGTGACATCCTTGGATGAATCCTCAAGAGCCGTTAAGCTAACCAAATTCTTGTCCGCTGCTGACAAATCATCACGTTCTACGCTCTGCTCACCACTCACCGCTTCCTTGTCTTTCAGTTTTGCGACCGTCTCCAGTTCAGGAGAGACATTTTCCAGTCCCTTAATCTTGCTTACAGATGCTAGGTCTGACAACTTGAAGGTCTGACCATTTTCTATCTTCTTAATAGAAAAAGATGCGTTGAGTGATTTATAAAGATTGGTTTCCACTGTTTTATTGGACTTCATCAAAGTCAAACAAGCAGAAATTCCTGCCAAGAGAACCAATAAAATCAGAAATAAAATAAAACTTCTCAGTCGTTTTCTGCTGACATAAGCCCAAGCTCTTTGGATTGGATTCATTTGTCACCTCCATATTTGTAAGAATATTATAAAATTCAAATATGAAATGTTTATGAAATACAAAAAAAGAGCAAAAATTTTTTGCTCTACGTAAATTAGATAAAAAACAAAAGAGCTAGCCTCAGCTAACTCTTATCCTATGCGGAGAGAGGGACTTGAACCCTCACGACCTAAAGCGGTCACAGGATCCTTAGTCCTGCGCGTCTGCCAATTCCGCCATCCCCGCGTCGATTACTTTACTAGTATATCAACTTTTAGGATGCTTGTCAACACTTTTTTTCAATTTTTTTCATTTCATCAACCAAATTACTCAGAAAGTTCATTTAGATTTTCATCTACTAACTTAGCTCCAAGTGTGTTTTTGAAATGACCTAGGGCAAATTGATGATTTTCAGGCCAGATGGAAGCAACGGCTGGTTTAACAATCTCAATGTCATATCCTAAATTGTAGGCATCTATAGCTGTATGCAGGACACAGATATCCGTCAAGACTCCTGTTAAGATAACTGTAGACACTCGACGCTCTCTCAAGCGGATATCCAGGTCAGTCCCTGAAAATGCTGAGTAATGGCGTTTATCCATCCAAAAGACACGACTGTCCGAACCATGCTCTTGATAAAAGGCTCCCAAATCTCCGTATAAATTCCGTCCACTAGTCCCAATCAAATTATGAGGAGGAAATAGCTTGCTTTCTGGATGGAAACAATCGTTTTCTTCGTGAGCATCGATGGTAAAGAAGATGTAGTCTCCTCGTTCAAAAGCTAATCGAGTTACCTTGCTGATGGCATCCGAAATCGCCTGAGCTGGAGCACCTGATGTCAGCTTCCCACTATCAGCAACAAAATCTTCTGTATAGTCAATCGAAATTAAAGCCTTAGTCATTAGTAATCTCTTTTCTTCACTTCTTCAAAAATATCTGAAATCAAGACCTTAAGATAGGTTCCCTTCATTCCAAGTGAGCGACTTTCAATAATTCCCGCAGACTCAAGTTTACGAAGGGCATTGACAATCACCGAACGGGTTATTCCGATACGATCTGCAATCACTGACGCAGTCAACTGTCCTTCATTTCCGTTTAACTCCCCTAAAATAGCTGAAACAGCACGGAGTTCTGAGTAAGAAAGGGTATTGACCGCCATGGTGACAGCAGTACGACGGCGGATGTTTTTCTCATCTTCTTCACGTTGGAAGTTGAGGAGTTGAATCCCAACAACGGTACTGGCAATCTCAACAAGAATCAAGTCCTCATCTTCGAATTTCTTATCATTGCGCCAAATAATCAAAGAGCCCAAGCGAATCCCTGACACATGAATCGGTGCAATAGTCGTCAAGCCATCTGGAAAATCGGCACGACTTTCCACAGGGAAAATACTCAAATCATGATCAACTGTCAGATTGGCTTCTGTATCGTAGATCATATTCGCTCCCTGTACATAGTCATCCGGGAAAATCTTAGTTTGGAAGAATTGCTCCACGCGATCTGTATTGGTTTTATAACGCATAAAATAGCCAAGAAGACGACCCTTGCTGTTAACAATACAGGCGTTACAATCAATAATATCAGCAAGCTGACGTGTAATCGCATTGTAGGGAAGCTCTTCCTGTAACTGCTCCTCCGAGCGCTTCAGGATAGAAGTAATTTTTCTAGTTTTTTCTAATAAATGTGCCATTTTTCACCTCGAATTTAATCGCTATCATTATAACATAAACAGCTTGAATTTTCAATTATTATCTGAAAATTGCTTATTTAATTGCAATTTGAAAAAACAAGAATATTTTTAATTAAATTGCTTCTTTTCTATTGACAAGCCCCCTATTTTTGTGTATTATAATATTACAAAAAGATAATATAACTATTTTATTTATCTTTCTTTTTCCATTCGGTCTCCTTATATAAAAAAGCGATTCATTTTGAACCGCTTTTTCTTATTTATCGCCCTTGTTACGAATAACAAAGCCTGTTTTCTTTTCGCTTGAAGTAGTGCGTGGTTTTTTATTATCCTTACGGTAACGTTTTTCCTTATCAAAACGATCATTGCCACGACTGCCTTTTTTAAAATCATCACGGCGACCATTGCCACGGCGTTCGCGATCACGACGGTCATCTCCACGACCTCCCTTAGCTTTACCACCGAAGCCATTACCTGATGGTTTAAATGGCAGTGGTTTTTCACGTGCAATCTCCACTTCAGGAAGACTATCTGGGTCTTGAACAGTCAGACTCAAGATATACATTGCCAATTCTTCTGGAGTAAATTCGGCAGCTAGCTTACGAGCATCCTTACCAAATTTCTCAAAGTTGGCACGGATAGTCTCATCTGCAAAATCACGTTCGATTTTCTTAAGAGCCACTTGTTTTTTAGCTTGGAAAGCTTCTTCTGCACTTGCAGGTTTGAGACCTTTCATACGTTTCTTAGTCAAGTTTTCAATGATTTGAAGGTAGCCCATTTCATTTGGTGATACGAAAGTAATAGACTGACCTGACTTACCAGCACGACCTGTACGACCGATACGGTGAACATAACTTTCAGGATCTTGTGGAATATCGTAGTTATAGACATGGGTCACACCTGAAATATCCAAGCCACGCGCTGCAACGTCTGTCGCAACCAAAACATCAAGATTGCCATTTTTAAAGTCACGAAGGACACGAAGACGTTTGTTTTGGTCCAAATCACCATGAATTCCTTCTGCACGGAAGCCACGGATTTTCAAACCACGAGTCAATTCATCTACACGACGTTTGGTACGACCAAATACGATAGCAAGTTCTGGTTGTTCCACATCCATAAGACGAGTCATGGTATCAAATTTTTCTTGTTCTTTAACACGAATATAGTATTGGTCAACCAATTCTGTTGTCAATTCCTTAGCCGCAATCTTCACATGCTCAGGTTCTTTCATAAACTGAACACCGATACGTTTGATGGCATCTGGCATGGTTGCTGAAAAGAGCAAAGTTTGACGATTTTCAGGGACGCGGGAGATGATAGCTTCGATGTCTTCAAGGAAGCCCATGTTGAGCATTTCATCTGCTTCGTCAAGAATGAGGGTTTCAATGTCTTGTAATCTCAAGGCCTTACGTTTAATCAAGTCCAAAAGGCGACCAGGTGTTCCCACCACGATATGGGCACCAGATTTAAGAGCCTTAATTTGTTTTTCAATGCTTGATCCGCCATATACTGAACGGACTTTGACTCCCTTGCTACGACCAAAGCGGAAGAGTTCCTCTTGACTTTGGACAGCTAATTCACGTGTTGGAGCGATAACCAAGGCTTGGATGGTCGCTTCTTCTGTGCGGATTTTTTCAAGGGTAGGCAAGCCAAAGGCTGCAGTTTTTCCTGTACCAGTCTGTGCTTGACCGATAACATCCTTACCTTCGAGCGCCAAGGGAATAGTTTGTTCTTGGATAGGACTGGCTTCTACAAAACCAGCTTTTTCAATTTCTGCTAGCAAATCAGCAGACAAGTTAAATTCATTAAATTTCACGTTATTCTTCTTTCTAAAGGTGGTGCGAAGCCACCCTATAGGGCTTGGTTTATACTTTTCTTTTTATGACGTACTTTCATATACTGGATACAAAATCGTGTTGCTTCTTTTCCACAAAAGAAAAGTACTGTTTTCTTTGCAACCTATCTAGTATAACACAAGACCAGAACAAAAGATAGCTAAATCCGTCGATAATGTCATGTAAACGATTTTTCTGAGAAAGTAAGGCTATAATTTCCACTATTTCATAAACTTTTTTAAAGCGTAGCAGAATTGTGCAAAAGTTTTTTTCTTGTGCTAGAATGAAATTCGAATAGGAGGAAGATAAATGTTAACTTATGATTTAATCGTTATCGGATTTGGTAAAGCTGGTAAAACACTAGCTGGTAAATTGGCTTCAGCTGGCAAAAAAGTTGCCCTCGTTGAACGTAGTAAAGCTATGTATGGTGGAACTTGTATCAACATTGGTTGTATCCCAACTAAAACTTTGCTAGTTGCTGCTGAGAAAGACTTGTCTTTTGAAGAAGTCATTGCTACCAAAAACACTATCACTGGTCGCCTTAACGGTAAAAACTATGCGACTGTTGCTGGTACAGGTGTCGATATTTTTGATGCGGAAGCTCACTTCCTTTCAAACAAAGTCATCGAAATCCAAGCTGGTGATGAAAAGAAAGAACTGACTGCTGAAACAATCGTCATCAACACTGGTGCTGTTTCAAACGTCTTGCCAATCCCTGGACTTGCTACAAGCAAAAACGTCTTTGACTCAACAGGTATCCAAAACTTGGACAAATTGCCTGAAAACCTTGGAGTCCTTGGTGGTGGAAATATCGGTCTTGAATTTGCTGGTCTTTACAACAAACTTGGAAGCAAGGTCACAGTCCTTGATGCCTTGGATACATTCCTACCTCGTGCAGAACCTTCCATCGCAGCTCTTGCTAAACAATACATGGAAGAAGACGGTATTGAATTGCTTCAAAATATCCGTACTACTGAAATTAAAAATGACGGTGACCAAGTCCTTGTCGTAACCGAAAACGAAACTTACCGTTTCGATGCCCTTCTCTATGCAACTGGACGCAAACCAAATGTAGAACCACTTCAACTTGAAAATACAGATATTGAACTAACTGAACGTGGTGCTATTAAAGTAGACAAACATTGTCAAACAAACGTTCCTGGTGTCTTTGCAGTTGGAGATGTCAACGGTGGCCTTCAATTTACTTACATTTCACTTGATGACTTCCGTGTTGTCTACAGCTACCTTGCTGGAGATGGCAGCTACACTCTTGAAGACCGTCTCAATGTTCCAAACACCATGTTTATCACACCTGCCCTTTCACAAGTTGGTTTGACTGAAAGCCAAGCAGCTGATTTGAAACTTCCATACGCTGTTAAGGAAATCCCTGTTGCAGCAATGCCTCGTGCTCACGTAAATGGAGACCTTCGTGGAGCTTTCAAAGCTGTTGTGAATACTGAAACAAAAGAAATTCTTGGAGCAAGCATCTTCTCAGAAGGTTCTCAAGAAATCATCAACATCATCACTGTTGCTATGGACAACAAGATTCCTTACACTTACTTCACAAAACAAATCTTCACTCACCCAACCTTGGCTGAGAATTTGAATGACTTGTTTGCGATTTAAGTTGAGATTTAATCGTATCGAACAGCCCTCTTTGGGCTGTTTTTACTTCTGCGAAATCTCAAATCTGTCTTTTCCCTCTTTTATGATATAATAGAAACATGAAATTAAAAACTACTTTGGGCCTCCTAGCTGGGCGCTCTTCCCACTTCATTTTAAGCCGTCTTGGCCGTGGAAGTACGCTCCCAGGAAAAGTCGCCCTTCAATTTGATAAAGATATTTTACAAAACCTTGCTAAGAACTACGAGATTGTCGTGGTCACTGGAACCAACGGAAAAACCCTGACAACTGCCCTCACTGTCGGCATTTTAAAAGAGGTTTATGGTCAAGTTCTGACCAACCCAAGCGGTGCCAACATGATTACAGGAATTGCGACAACCTTCTTAACCGCCAAGGGTTCTAAAACTGGGAAAAACATTGCCGTACTAGAAATTGACGAAGCCAGTCTATCTCGTATCTGTGACTATATCCAGCCAAGCCTTTTTGTCATCACTAATATCTTCCGTGACCAGATGGACCGCTATGGTGAGATTTACACAACTTATAAGATGATTTTGGATGCTATTCGTAAGGTACCTACGGCTACTGTTCTCCTCAATGGTGACAGTCCGCTTTTCTACAAGCCAGCAATTCCAAATCCTGTACAGTATTTTGGTTTTGACTTGGAAAAAGGCCCAGCCCAGCTGGCTCACTATAATACAGAAGGAATTCTCTGTCCTGACTGCCAAGGTATCCTCAAATATGAGCAGAATACCTATGCAAACTTGGGTGCCTATATCTGTGAAGGCTGTGGATGTAAACGTCCTGATCTCGACTATCGCTTGACAGAACTGGTTGAGTTAACCAACAATCGCTCTCGCTTTGTCATTGACGGACAAGAATACGGTATCCAAATCGGTGGTCTCTACAATATCTACAACGCCCTAGCTGCGGTTGCCATCGCCCGTTTTCTCGGCGCAGATTCACAACTCATCAAGCAAGGATTTGATAAGAGCCGTGCAGTCTTTGGACGCCAAGAAACCTTCCATATAGGTGACAAGGAATGCACCCTTGTCTTGATTAAAAATCCAGTCGGTGCAACCCAAGCTATCGAAATGATCAAACTAGCACCTTATCCATTTAGCCTATCTGTCCTCCTTAACGCTAACTATGCAGACGGTATTGACACCAGCTGGATTTGGGATGCGGACTTTGAACAAATCACTGACATGGATATTCCTGAAATCAACGCTGGCGGTGTTCGTCATTCTGAAATCGCACGTCGTCTCCGAGTGACAGGCTATCCAGCTGATAAAATCACTGAAACAAGCAATCTGGAACAAGTTCTTAAGACAATTGAGAACCAAGACTGCAAGCATGCTTATATTCTGGCTACCTATACTGCTATGCTTGAATTCCGCGAACTGCTGGCTAGTCGTCAGATTGTTAGAAAGGAGATGAACTAATGGTTTATACTTCACTTTCCTCAAAAGATGGCAATTACCCTTATCAGCTCAACATTGCCCACCTCTACGGAAACCTCATGAATACATACGGGGACAATGGAAACATCCTCATGCTCAAGTACGTGGCTGAAAAACTAGGGGCTCATGTGACGGTTGACATCGTTTCACTTCATGATGATTTCGATGAAAATCACTACGACATTGCCTTTTTCGGAGGTGGTCAAGACTTTGAACAGAGTATCATTGCAGACGACCTACCTGCTAAAAAAGAGAGCATTGACAACTACATCCAAAACGACGGTGTGGTTCTGGCTATCTGCGGTGGTTTCCAACTATTGGGTCAATATTATGTTGAAGCTTCAGGGAGACGCATCGAAGGACTAGGGGTCATGGGCCACTACACGCTCAACCAGACCAATAACCGTTTTATCGGGGACATCAAGATTCATAATGAAGATTTCAATGAAACCTACTATGGATTTGAGAATCATCAGGGCCGTACCTTCCTCTCAGATGATCAAAAACCACTGGGACAGGTTGTCTATGGAAATGGAAATAACGAAGAAAAAGTCGGCGAAGGTGTTCATTATAAGAATGTCTTTGGTTCCTACTTCCACGGGCCTATCCTCTCTCGTAATGCCAATCTAGCTTATCGCCTAGTCACTACTGCCCTCAAGAAGAAATATGGTCAGGACATTCAACTCCCTGCTTATGAGGACATTCTCAGCCAAGAAATCGCTGAAGAATACAGTGATGTCAAAAGCAAGGCTGACTTTTCTTAAACAAAGGAAAATGATATCAAAGAACTCCGTTATCTTGTCGGAGTTCTTTTTGTCTGTTCTTTTACCCTTCTCCCTTGCATTTTCTCTCATTTTTTGCCAAAATAGAGGGGTAGAAAGAAGGTAGCATATGTCTAAATTACAACAAATCGTAACATATCTTGAATCAGAAAAACTAGACGTCGCTGTCGTATCTGACCCCGTCACAATCAATTACCTCACTGGCTTTTACAGTGATCCCCATGAACGCCAAATGTTCCTTTTTGTCCTAGCGGATCAGGAACCCCTCCTTTTTGTCCCAGCCCTTGAAGTGGAGCGTGCGAGCAGCACTGTTTCCTTCCCAGTTGTGGGCTATGTGGACTCTGAAAATCCATGGCAAAAAATGAAACATGCTCTTCCACAACTTGACTTCAAACGTGTCGCTGTTGAGTTTGACAATCTCATCTTGACCAAATATCATGGCTTGAAAACAGTTTTTGAAACTGCTGAGTTTAACAACCTCACACCTCGTATCCAACGCATGCGCCTCATCAAATCTGCTGACGAAGTGCAAAAAATGATGGTTGCAGGTCTCTATGCGGACAAGGCTGTTAAGGTTGGCTTTGATAATATTTCTCTTGATAAGACAGAGACAGATATCATCGCCCAAATTGACTTTGCTATGAAGCGTGAAGGTTATGAAATGAGCTTTGATACCATGGTCTTGACTGGTGATAATGCTGCAAATCCACACGGTATTCCAGCAGCTAACAAGGTTGAAAATGATGCTCTTCTCCTCTTTGACCTTGGTGTTCTAGTCAACGGCTATGCGTCAGATATGACTCGTACAGTCGCAGTCGGCAAACCTGACCAATTCAAGAAAGACATTTATAACTTGACTCTTGAAGCCCAACAAGCTGCTCTTGACTTTATCAAGCCAGGAGTGACTGCCCATGAAGTGGATCGCGCTGCTCGTGAGGTCATCGAAAAAGCTGGTTACGGCGAGTACTTCAACCACCGTCTCGGTCACGGTATCGGTATGGATGTCCATGAATTCCCATCTATCATGGAAGGAAACGACATGGTCATCGAAGAAGGCATGTGCTTCTCTGTTGAACCAGGTATCTATATCCCTGGTAAAGTCGGTGTCCGTATCGAAGACTGTGGTGTTGTTACCAAAGATGGCTTTGACCTCTTTACAAACACCAGCAAAGACTTGCTTTATTTTGATTAAAATTCTTCGAAAATCTTCCCACAATAAAACGCATAGTATCAAGTTTTCGGCTCTATAATATTTGTAGTGGGTAAATCCCCTATGGATCTTATGGAGCCTATTTTGTTGTAGAAAAAAAGTCCCATATGACCTATAATGAAAAGCGACTAAACAACTCATTAGAAAGATTCATATG